>NZ_AJQF01000242.1:0-91803 GCF_000261705.1 Bradyrhizobium genomosp. III
GCCGCGAGTGCCACAACCACCCTGTTCACCACCCAAACGCCGGTCAACACCAATGCCACCGACGGGACAGGCGTGGATTATGAGCTGGGGATGCGCTTCAGCGCGGACGCTTCCGGCGTAATCCAGGCGATCCGGTACTACAAGGCTTCGAACGAGACCGGCACCCATATCGGCCACATCTGGTCGGCCACGGGCCAGGAGCTGGCGACCGTCACGTTCACCAATGAAGGCGCATCGGGCTGGCAGCAGGCGACCCTTGCCACGCCGCTCACCATCGCGGCTGGCACGACCTACGTGGTTTCGGTCAATATCAACAGCTACTACGTCTCCACCACGCAGGGCTTCGCGTTCGGCATGAGCAATCAGGGCCTGAACGCCCCGGTCGGCGCCGGCGTCTTCGACTACACCGAGGGCGTCTTCCCGACCAACGTCTATCAGAATGCAAACTACTTCCGCGACGTCGTGTTCGCCCCGTCCAACATCATCGCGCTCCTCAACACGTCGACGATCTATGCCAGTGAAGCGGCCGGCACGGCCACCGTCACCGTCACACGCTCCGGCGACCTCTCGTCGCAAAACACCGTCGAGTACACGACGAACGAAATCGGCACCGGCGGAAGCGCGACGGCAGGATCGGACTTCATCCAGCCCACCTTCAACGGTCGGGCGAACACCGGCCAGATCGTCTTCGCACCGGGCGAGAGCACGAAGAGCTTCACCATCCCGATCGTCAACGATCAACTGACCGAAGGCAACGAAACGTTCGCCATCGGCCTTCAAAATCCCGGCTCCGGCTCCCTCGGGGCTCCACGCACTGTGCTCGTAACCATCGTCGACGACGACTCACCCGCCTCGATCGCTATGGCGGACGTCGTGGTGAGTGTCGCGGAGAGCAGCCCGACGGCGACGATCACGCTGCTCCGCAGCGGCAACGTCAGTCAGGCAGCCACGGCCGGCTTCACGACGAGCAGCGGCAGCGCACTTGCAGGATCCGACTACACGACCACATCCGGCACGGTGACCTTTGCTGCCGGCCAGGTGAGCCAGACCATCTCGGTGCCGATCATCAATGATGCGACGCCGGAGAACGACGAGACCTTCACCATCACCTTGAGCAATCCGACGGGCGCCACGCTTGGCGCTCAGGCGACAACGACCGTGAAGATCCTGGACAACGACAACCCCGCTCTCGGCAATCTCGTGGGCGAGACGGCCGTCTCGGGGCTGAACCAGCCTGCGGCGATGGACTGGACTCCCGACGGCCGCTACATGTTGGTCGCGCAGAAGGACGGCGTGGTGCGGGTGGTGGACAACGGCACATTGCGATCGACTCCGCTCATCGACCTTTCGAGCGAGGTCAATGATTTCGGTGATCGCGGGCTGCTGGGGATCGCGGTGAACCCGAATTTCGCAACCAACCACTATGTCTACCTGCTCTACACCTACGATCCGCCCGAGACGGCGGGCCAGAGCGGCCTTGCGGCCGCCGATCAGGGCGGCAACCGACCTTGTCGTCTGGTGAGGGTCACTGTCAACTCCAGCACGATGATCGCCGATCCGGCCAGCGAAGTGGTGCTGGTCGGCAAGAACAGCACCTGGGCCTATACCAGCCGTCCCGACGCGAACAGCGGCGGTGATCCCAGCATCGTTCCTTCCGGGATCGTCAACGGCACCACGATCACGGCTCCCGCCAGCCAGATCGAGACAGGAGCGCAGGACAACGATCCCGACAGAGCCGGCATCCAGAACCAGAACATCCGCGACTATCTTGCGACCGACAGCGATTCGCATTCGATCGGCGCCGTTCATTTCGGCCCCGACGGCTACCTCTACATGACGGTCGGGGATGGCACATCGTACAACTTCGTCGATCCCCGCGCAGTGCGGGTCCAGGACATCCATAACCTCTCGGGCAAGCTCTTGCGGATCGATCCTGTCACGGGCGAGGGAGCGCCGGGCAATCCGTACTATCAGGCCGGCGATCCAAACAGCAATCAGTCGAAAGTGTTCTACTACGGCGTCCGCAACGCGTACCGCTTCAGCTTCGATCCCGTCACGAATCTGCCTGTGCTCGGAGACGTGGGCTGGAACAACTGGGAAGAGCTCAATACGGGGCCCGCGGGCTCGAATTTCGGATGGCCCTACTTTGAAGGTCCGAACAAAACCGCCAGCTACCAGAACCTCTCGCAGGCGATCACCTTCTACAACAATGGCAACCGCAACAATTTGTCCGACCCGCCTGCCGTGTTCCCGATCCTGCCTTTGAGCCACGGGGCACCGGACAACTTCCACGTGATCACCGCGGGAGATTTCTACAATCAGAACACGATGTTCTTCGACGACGTCTACAATGGAACGATCTTCGCCGCGACGCTCGATGCGAACCGGCAGGTCGCAAGCGTCCAGTTGGTGGACAACGTGCAAGGCATTGTGGACATGCAGAAGGGGCCCGACGGCTGGCTCTATGGTGCCGATATATATGACGGCACGATCCGGCGTTGGGTGGACCCCTCGGCCGCCGGCAACGTGGGCCTCGCGGCGTCATGACGACGAGTGCGCCGGGAGAAGGTGCCCCACTTGTGAGACTTGTATGGGTCAGTGGGGCACGACAGAGCCGATGCCCTCACCGCACTTGCATGCTTGAGACAGTCGTCCCGGCCGGCGCAGTTCCGCATAATTCCGGCCACATGACAGGAATCATGCTCCCGGGCGGCCAATCGTCGTCCACAGTCGGCTGTCGCTCGGCATCTGCATGCGGACCCAACGATACGGCACCCGCGACCAGAGCTTAATCTCGGGCACGAGGTTATCCAGGATCAGGTCGCCGCTCCTGGCGCGCACCACCAGCACAAGGTGATGGTCCCCAGAGCTGGTGACTACTTCGCTCAATAGCAGGACCCGCGCAGGCCAGCCGCGTTGCAGCAGTTCGTGACGCTTGCTCACTGCGTAGTCGTTGCAATCACCACGATCGGGGTTAACGATCCACTCCTCACCTGCAAGGCCGAGTTCATTAGGCTGCGGAGCAATGGCGCGGTTCACGGTGCGATTGACTGCTTTCAGCTCCGCCCACCGTTCCTTCGTCAGCCGGGTCGGCCCGCCGCGGAATGAGCGCCGCGGGCGACACTCGGCCTGATAGCGCAGACAAAACACCGTATAAGTGAGGGGCGGAAGGGTCGGGCGTCCCTGCTCGATATGCGCAAGGGCCGCTTGCGAAGCCCCTGGCGCGCTCAACAATGCCGCGCGCGCCCACTGAACGCTTCCGATCATGACTGCCAAGGCTGCCGCAACGACCGGTCCCGAGGTTGGTTGCATCTGCGGATCCCCCCAGCGAACGCCAAACCAGGCCCGGATTCACTGCTCAGCGCGGCCGCCCCGGTCGTGGGAACGATCAACCGCCCATATTATATTATTTAATATCAGTTAAATTTAAATGGCAATAATAAGTTAAGAATTAAGTCGGCGCAGATGTCGCACGCAGGCAGCCGCCGGATGCTCGCGGTCTGCCGAATGAATGGAAATGGGAGCGAGAAGTTCCGATCGGCTCGGGGTTCCGATGAACGGCCCTCAAGCACGGCGCTGGACATGCGCGCGCATCCGCGCACCATTCAACATCTTAACGCCACATATAATTTTGATTGTTGATTTAATTATTCATCGAGGTCCAATTCTCAAACCGCATTTCCCGGGACAGGACGGATTTCACATGCAGGATGAGTTGCTCGTCATTCTGGGGGCTGAAGCTACGATACTTGTCTTCGTCGCCGCGATGACCCTGTACGCCAGGCGAATGGATGTTCTGAGCGGACGCTCGTTCGAGCGATCGGTGGTCTCGCCTACGGGCAACGGGCATCCGTTACGGTCGATCCGCCGAAAGCAGCGCGATCTGCTGCGGCTGATCAGGAGGTGGGGCGGCCTCACTACGTTCGCGTTCGCCCCGCTAAATCTGCTGCGGCGACCTGACATCGCCAGAACGCTGCAATGGAGCGTTCAAACCAGACCCCAGACTCTATCTCGGCGCGCGATGCGCTTTCGTCGGTCGGGCACGCCCGCTGCCGATGCGTCCGGCCGCCCAGCCCTGCTTTCAGAGGCTGTTCGCAACGCCGACGCCCAGGGATAGGGCGCCGGCGCCGAATGCATGCGGTCGAGCGCCGCTTGCTTCCGCGACGACTCAGCGCTCCTTGAATGCACGCTCCGCCTGATCGTGCAGCGGCTTGAGCAGATAGGACAGCGCGGTCCGACCAGCCGTCTTGATGAAGACCTCGACCGGCATTCCTGGCAGCAGCTTGGCCGAGCCGAGCTTCGCCAGCTCCTCCGGCTTCAACAGGATCCGGCCCGTGTAGTAACTCGTGCCGGCGCGCTGGTCCTGCGTGATATCTGCCGAGACCATGCTGACCTCTCCATCGATCTCCGGAGTGGTCTTCTGGTTAAACGCCGCGAACCGCATTGTCGCGGTCTGTCCCACATAGACCTGGTCGATGTCGCGCGGTGCGATCTTGACCTCGACCGCAAGCGAATCCGCATCAGGCACGATCAGCATGATTTGCTCGCCGGGTGAGATGATGCCGCCGACCGTGTGGACGCTAAGCTCGTGGACGCGACCGGACTGTGGCGCCCTGATATCGATCCGATGCAATTGATCGACCGCCGCAGTCTTGCGCTCGCCCAATTCGGAGAGTTTTGAGCGCGTTTCGATCAGGTCCTTGCCGACTTCCGTCCGCAGGTCCTGGTCGATCTGAATGCTCTGGAGGCCGATTTCGGAGATCTTGCCTTTCGATTGCGCAATCATGCCGGCCAACTGACTGCGCTCGCCTTCGATGCGTGCGGAGTCGCGCTCGAGGGAATTGAGCCGCGTGATCGGCACCAGATTCTTTTGCCAGAGGCTACGCACGCCCTCCAGCTCCTGGCGGATGAATTCGACTTCCTTCTGCTTGGCCTCGGTCTGCCCCGTATAGCCCTTGATCTCGTTCTCCAGCTGCGCACTTTTCTCCTGCAACTGCGCTTTTTGGCCGCTCCTTGCCTGACGGCGGAGGTCGAACAGCTTCCGCTCCGCAGCGATTGCTCGGCTCGCCTCAGAGTTGCTTTCCTTGGCTCGGTCGAGCAGCACCTTGGGAAACACGACCTGCTCGGCACCATCGCGCTCGGCCTCGAGACGAGACTGGCGCGCGAGCAGCTCATCGATGCTGTTGGTGACGATCGTCGCATTGGCGAGCGTCTGAGTCTCGTCGAGGCGGATCAAAACGTCGCCTGCATTGACCCGATCGCCCTGGCGCACGCGCAACTCACCCACGATCCCACCCGTGGAGTGCTGAACCTTCTTGACGCTCGAATCCACCACGACCACGCCCTGGGCGATCACCGCGCCCGACAATTGGCTCGTTGTCGCCCAACCGCCGATCCCAAATGTCACAAGACCGAACATGATCATACCAACGATCATATAACGCTGGATGGATTGCAATGCCGGCGCCACCACCTGGCCGTTCATCGGTTGCCTCCTTGAGCTTCCGCGACCACCTTGAGCGGCACGGGATTTCGCAAGACCTTCTTGAGGACCTCCTCCCTCTTGCCGAAGGACTGAACCCTGCCTTCCCCGAGGCACAAGACATGATCGACGCCTTCAAGCGCCTTCGGACGATGGGCGACCACGACGACGATCCCGCCGCGACGGCGCACGTTCAGGATCGCCTCGGTCAGCGCCTCCTCGCCCTCGGCGTCGAGATTGGACGAGGGCTCATCGAGCACCACCAGGAACGGTTTGCCGTAGAAGGCGCGCGCGAGCCCGATGCGCTGCCGCTGCCCCGCCGACAGTGCCACCCCCCCCTCGCCGATCTTCGTGCCGTAGCCATCCGGAAACGAAAGGATGAGATCGTGCGCGCCCGCGGCATGCGCGGCCTCCAGAACAGCGGCGGCGGTCGCCTGCGGATCGAAACGCGCAATGTTCATGGCGATGCTGCCGTCGAACAATTCCACGTCCTGAGGCAGGTACCCGATGTGCTTGCCGAGGGCGTCAGAAGACCAGTGATCGAGTGCGGCGTTGTCCAGCCGTATCCGGCCTCGAATGCCCGGCCATACCCCAACCAGCGCACGTGCCAGCGTCGATTTGCCGGATCCGCTCGGCCCAATGATTCCAACCGCCTGCCCGCGCCGCAACTGGAACGACACGTCATTGACGGTGGGCTGCTCCGAGTTCGGGGCGCCGATATAGAGATGCTCGACGGTGAGAGTTTCAACAGGAGGAGGCAATGCCAGCCGCTCCTCCTCGCCGGGCAGAAGTTTCAGCAAAGCATCGAGCCGTCGCCCCGATTGCCGGGCAGCAACGAACCCTTTCCAGTTCGCAATGGCCATTTCGACAGGCGCCAAGGCCCGTGCGGTGAGGATCGATCCGGCAATGATGATGCCGGCCGTCGATTCCTGGTTGATGACGAGGACTGCGCCGACGGCGAGAACCAGCGATTGCAGGATCGCTCGAAAGAGCTTGGAGACGCCTCCGAGCCCGTTTGCGACGTCGCTGGCCCGCTCATGGGCCGCGAGGTACTTCGCGTTGACATCCCGCCAACGCAACGCCGCCTGCTGCCGCATGCCCATAGCCTGCAGAACCTCGGCATTTCGGCGTCCCTCGAGCGCCAGTGCCGCGCGCGAGACTGCGAGACGCGAGGACGCCTTTGCCGGCCCTCGCGTGCGCGTTTCCGCGAGCATGGTAATGCCGACCAGCACCAGCGCGCCAGCCAGCGCAGTGACGCCAATCCAGAAGTGGAAGAGGAAGCAAACGCCGAGATAGATCGGCATCCAGGGTAGATCGAAGAGCGCGGTCGGCCCTCCGCTCGACAGAAAGCTGCGGACCTGATCCAGATCCCGCACCGGCTGCAGGCCATCGCCATCGGCCCTGGTCTTCAAAGGCAGACGAACAAGCGCGTCGAATATGCGAACGCCCAGCCTTTCATCCAAATACCGGCCGACCCGCGCGCTGATCCTGCTTCTGACGAAGTCGAGCCCACCCTGAAACACGTAGAGTACCGTGGCCAGAACCATCAAGGCGATCAGCGTCGGTATGCTGCGCCCGGGCAGCACCCGATCGTAGACTTGCAGCATGAAAAACGAACCAGTGAGCATGAGGAGATTGCTCATCCCGCTGAAGGCCGCGAGCGCCCAGAATATCCTGCGGCAAGACCGCAGGAACGCCGACATCTCCGACTGTGGCTCCTCATAGTGCTCCGCCGGTTCGGATCGACCAGCGAACATCCGTTGCCGCAGGGCCTCGACCGGGCGCCTCGCCAAGCCGACCAGTCGCGTGGTCCGCAGTTCGGCGTCATCCGCCCACTGTCGTCCGGCCGCCCAGAGCTCTGATATGTGAAGAAGTGGAATCCGAATGAGATTCGCGGGCGGGGGGAATCCCCCCCGCCGTCCAAAGTCAATCATGGTAGCCGCCCTTGAACCATGCCTTTGTCGGAAGATCCCCCAAGAGATCCCCAAGGCAGTTGTTGAGTACTACTCGGTGTGGATGCCCATACCTTACGCGAAGTGGAAGTCCTGACTGGTCAACGAACCGACCTTCATGTTCTTCAGCGTGAGCGTGTCGTCCCCCGTCGCGATGACGACGTCGCCGCCTGATTGGGTCGCGTGGGAGAGAACACTGGCAAAACTGTCGAACACGCTCTTACTGAACTCGATCGTGTCGTGAGCAGGTCCGCTGGCAACGAAGCCCTTGACAACATCGTTGCCGAAATTCGCGGCAAACGAGAAAGAGTCAGCCTTGCTGGTCCCAACGAACACGTCATTGCCTGAAGTGCTCGTCTGTGTGTTGCTGGTTGTTGAGCTCGAAGTAGCAATGGTCTGCGTGGTGCTCGTGGACGACGTAGCCAGGCTCGAAGTACCGACCTGCCCATCACCGTTGAGATCCTGATGGAAGCTTGTCTCAAGCGACTTAAGTCCAGAGTCCGTACCCGACACCGAGCCGCCGGACGTGGAGCCGGTCAGGGTGCTGACATGGGAGACGTAGTTGCCGTTGTTGTCGGTGTTCCACGCCGTGTATTGACCGGTGCTCGCCTCCTTCCAGGCAACCTGATAGCCCGTCGCCGTCTTCTCCGCACCAATGGGAGTCCAGGTGCCATCTGACCCGCTCACGAAATCGGCACCGCCATCCTTCAGCGAAGGGCCCGTTCCGCTGCTGCCGTTGAGGTAGAATTTGCCGCCACTCTCAACGAGACTTGTCACACCAGCCGACTCGACGACCTTGCCAGTTGTCTGCGCTGGCGACGTCGGTGCGGTTGCTGTGGAAGTACCGATCTGACCGTCACCGTTCAGATCCTGATGGAAGGTGGCCTCCAGCGATTTCAGGCCGGAGTCCGTACCCGACACGGAGCCCCCCCACGTTGACCCGGTCAGGCTGTCGACATGGGAAACGTAGTTGCCGTTGTTGTCGGTGTTCCACGCCGTGTACTGACCGGTGCTGGCCTCCTTCCAGACAACCTCATAGCCCGTCGCAGTCTTTTCCGCACCAATCGGTGCCCAGGTGCCATCCGACCCCTTCACAAACGCCACACCGTCATCCTTCAGCGTGGGGCCCGATCCGGTGCTGCCGTTGAGGTAAAATTTGCCGCTGCTCTCAACGAGAGTTGTCGAACCAGCCGACTCGACGACCGTACCGGCAGTCGGCGACGTGGGCGCGGTCGGCGACGACGGTGACGTCGGGGCCGAGTTGCTGATGCTCGCCGCGAACGCGGTGGACGCCGTGCCGGTGTTGCCTGCCGCGTCCGTTGCCTTGGCGGTGAGGCTGTGCGAACCGGCTGCTAGGGCAGCACTGGTGTAGCCCCAAGCGCCACTGCTGTCGGCCGTGACGGTCCCGATCTGGGTCGTGCCGTCCAATACCTTGACGACGCTGCTCGCTTCCGCCGTGCCCGACAACACCACCTGATTGGCACTGTTCACCGTATGGCTGGCCATGGTCGGCGCGGTCGGCGCTTTGGTATCGACGGTGATTGCCAACGCAGACGACGCCGCGCTGGTCTGACCCGATGTGGTAGTCGCCGTTGCGGTCAGCGTGTGCTTGGCGTCAGTCAGGACCTTCGTGATGTAGTCCCAATTGCCGCTCGAATCCGCGGTCGTCGAACCAATCTGGGTCGTACCATCGTAGAACTTGACCGTGCTGCCGGCAGCAGCGGACCCCTTGAGCTCGATGGTGTTGTCGTTGGTGATCTTGTCGCCAGCGGTGCCGCTATCGGTCGAGAACGACGCGATGACGGGAGCGGATGGTGCAGTCGGGGCAGACGGGGCTGTTGAGCCCGAGCCGCTGTTCGCAGACGTGTTGAGCGTTGCGACCAGGGTCCCGCTGTCATCGACGTTGCCGGTGTAAACCGGGGAGTTGCCGGTGAATGCCGTCGGGCCCCAATAACCCCCGCCCATATGATTGTTCGTGACGACCACTCCCGTGACCGATCCGCCGTTGAACTGGGCCGAGCTGTAGATGTTGTAGCCACCACCGTACAGCAGGTTGTTATCGACAGTGACGTCCGAGACGGGCCCGAAGTAGTTGTCGATCATGATCGCAGCCGTTTGGGTATGGTCATTGATGACCGTGTTATGGCTGATCGTGATGTTGGAGTTCTTCCCGTCGATCGAGATACCGTCGTAGTGCGGAGATCCCGACGCGATCATATCGTGGATATAGTTGTCCTTGATGAGGGTATTCCCTCCATCCACTCCGATCCCGTTCTCGACGTTGTAGATGTTGTTGGCGATGAACGTCCCTTGACCCATGATTCCATAGTCGCCGTCGTTGCCCGAGCCGACGCCATTGATCTCATTGTGCTGGATCACCGCCCCGGTCACACCCGTCGCAACCCTCACGGCGTAGAACGCGTCGGTCGTAACCTTGCAGTTCTCCAACGTGACGTTCGGAGCGTTGATGAAGACCGATCCATGGATGTCGAGGCCGCTGATCACGGCGCCCGCTGTGTTGATTACGAGATCCCCGTAGTAAGGAGTGAGGGTCACGCCCGCCGACACTCCAGTGTTCGTAGCATCAGGCCACGCAGTCGTCGTTGCCAAGATATATTTCTCCTTCGCAGTTAAATCGAACGTGGGCGCATCATCCCCAAAGGCGCGCCACGGGCCGTGTCATGCTCCATCGGCGGGGGCTTTTTTGGGACAAGACGGCGGCGCGACTAGGGTCATTTTTTGGGTCCAACGCTCGACTTAATTCAGCGAGATTAAAAAAAACCGAAGCAACTCCGCCATATAAGCTGCACCAGATTGCGAGTGTTCGCGCGTTGCCACAAGAGCACACTGCGAACTTTTTCACTTCAATCTTCGTCAGCGCCGGCAGAGAGGGTCATGCTCATCCATCAGCACGGGGCGCTCGGCATTTTCCAATTTAATTGGCGATATATAATCCCTGCCTTCAGCAAAGGATTACTGGCAAGACGCTCTTGGCCACACCTCACGAGAGATGTGGCGCTCGAAGGAGCCGCTTGGAGGGCCTGATGTTGAATCGCGCGCGGAGTTATCCCGCAATCGACCGCCGCTCACGCCAGGCTCGCTGCGTTGTCGCCAAAGCTACGCTGAAGATGCCCTTTCCGGCAGGCAAAGAGCCCACGCGGCCCCGTGTTTTTACGGCCCGGACGAACTGGAGGGATGGCCGTGGTCTGGACGGTGGAATGCCAATGGGCCACAATATTCTCGTGCATCGAGATGGAGCGTTATCGGACCGCTGATTGCCCTCGTTTTCTTCGTTCAGATCGGAAGTGATCCATGCACTATTTCCGGAAGTCTGTTTACAGAATACTTGATCTGGTTTTGGCGCCGTTCATCCTGCTTTTTGCTCCGCTTGCAATCCTCGTGAGTCGCCTTCGTGATCGAGCCCCCTTGTCGAGGTCTGTCTGCGACAGATTTCAGTTCGCCATCGTGCGGCATCACTACTACGAGCCCATCGTTTTTCCGGCAGACCTGAAGCGCGATCTCGATCTGCCGAGGCAAATAGCCGGACTGAACCTGAACGAAGCGGCACAGCTCGCTCTGATCGCGCAATTCAACTACCGGGACGAACTACTCGCAATTCCGGTCCATCAAAAAGGCCCGGGCGAATTTGGCTACCACAACGGCTCCTTCGAGCCTGGAGATGCCGAATTTCTTTATAATATGATCCGTTACTTCCGACCCAAACGCATCATCGAGGTCGGCAGTGGAAATTCGACCCTCATGGCCCGCCTCGCAATAGCGGCGAACAGGAAGGACGATCCACGATATCATTGTGAGCAGATCTGCATTGAGCCGTTTGAGCAGCCCTGGCTCGAATCGACTGGCGTGACGGTTTTGAGAAAAAAGGTCGAGTGCTGTCCCGACAGCCTGTTCGAGACGCTGGACGAGAATGACATTCTCTTTATCGACTCATCTCACATGATCCGGCCGCAGGGTGACGTGCTGCACGAATACCTACACGTGCTCGGCCTGCTCCGCCCCAATGTGATCATCCATGTCCACGACGTCTTCACGCCGCACGACTATCCCGCTCAATGGATACTTCGCGACCGCTGGCTGTGGAATGAACAGTATCTACTCGAGGCGTTCCTGAGCTTCAACCCGCATTTCGAGATCATTGGCGCGGTTAATTGGCTCGCCCGTTCCCACAGAGACAGGCTGAACGACGCATGTCCGGTTCTGATGCGCGAACCCTCGCGCCAGCCCGGTTCGTTCTGGTTCCGGCGGGTGGCATAGGCAGGAGGCCCGAAGCCAGGCACTGATTACCTCGGGCCGGCACGGCGGCCTGTCGCGTCATCGACATTTTCTCGCCAGACCGGGACGTTCTTCACAATCGAGCTATAGCCCCACTTGCCTCTGCCCATCCGGTTGTTCGTAAAAGAAACCCCGTCGACCGTCCCGCCATTGAATTGCGCCGAGCTGTAGACGGTGTAACCGCCGCCTATCAGCAGGTTGCCGTCGACTTCAATATTCGAGATCGGTCCGAAATAATTGTCGATCATGACCGCCGAGGTCTGCGTGTGCGCATTGATGACCGTGTTGTGCCTGATGACCACGTTGGAATTGCCGCCATCGATCGAGATGCCATCGTAATGCGGAGAACCGGACGCAAGGAGATCGTGAATGTAGTTATCCTGGATGAGCGTATCGGACCCGGACACGCCAATTCCGTTCTCGACATTATAGATGTTGTTTCCGACAAACGTACCCTGGCCAACGATGCCGTACGAACCATCGTTGCCGGAGCCGACGCCGTTGATCTCGCAATTCCGGATCACCGTGCCCGTTACACCCGGCTCGATTCTCACGATGTAAAACGACGCGGAAGTCACTCGGGAGTCCGTCAACGTCACGTTCGGCGCCTTGATGTAGACGCGGCCTGCAATGTCGAGGCCTGAGAAGGTCGCGCCGGCCTGATCCGCCACGACGTCGCCAGACGGCGTCAGCTTCGCGTCCGGCCGCACTCCCGTATTCGTTTCGTTGGGCCACTCGGACCTGTCGCGCTCGGCCGCGCGTGCAGCAACTCCACCGGCTTCGAGGCTCGCTACCGCAAGCAATAGAAGCGCCTGAACAAGGATCGGCTGCCGCATCTGGAGGCGCCCCCGGCTTCGCTATTGGGCCATCCGCTCCTTCGGCCGGCCCATCTCACCCTTCAGTCCCGCGACAAGTCCTTCGACCGCTGCGCGACTGTTGCTTGGCGCGCCCTGCAGCAAGAACCTGAATGCGTACATGAGCGAAACCGCAACTCTCAGAGGCAGCGACCACGGAAAATGCCGTCGCACGAAGCGAACGCAATTGCGGTGCTGGAGATAGACGGAGAGCACCGAAGCTCTGCCCGATCCCGTCGTCGTACCTCGCTTGTGAATGACGATCGAATCGGCCGCATAACCGAGCCCCAAGTGCCTTGCGCGAAGCCCCCAATCCATGTCCTCGTAAAACAGAAAATAGTTTTCATCCATGAGGCCGATCCGCTCGATGCACCAACGGGTCACGTACATCGATGCCCCCGAAGGGCTATCCATCGCGTCTTCAACGGCGGCGATGTTGCAGGACATGTCGATAAGCTCTCCCAGGCCTATGGCAACGTCTCTCGCCGCCAGCCTCTGCCAGGAAAGCCCGCCGCGAAATCTCACGTGATCTGCGTCGAGGCTGTCCAGAATGGTGCTGCCCACCATCGCCTTTCGGCCGGATTGTGCCCGTTCGTGCAGCGCCGCCAGGGCAGATTCGGTCGGCTGAGTATCGGGATTCAGGATCCAGATGGCGCACCAGGTGGGTATCGCAGAGAGGGGACGCAACCAGGCGTTAATCCCGCCGGCATAGCCCAAATTGTCGTAGGCGCACCCCACCCAGACATTTGACGATCTTCCGCGCAGAGACAGGCGCTGAACGTTCGTAAACCGGCTGGTGTTGTCATCTAGCGCGATTCCAAACGATTGGCCCCGCCGGCAGGGCCCTCCTTCGCTGATCAGGGCGCTTACAAGGTGGTGATAGGCATCACGACCGCCATTCTCGCAAATGAAGATGTCGAAAGTGGGCGACGTGGTCGCACGCGACAATGCCAACAGGCAATCAACGACGTCCTCCGAGTTCCGGTAACCGACGATGAGCACCGCGACCTCGGAAACGAGGCTCTCCGCCAGCCCATACGAAGCATCGGTTTCGCCAACCTTCAACGCGGTCGCCATGGGGAACTTTCGCTGCACGATTTAATAAATTATCTACATTCCCTATATTTAAATGACCGATATTGCAATCGCATTTATTTTGTTTAATCTGAGCGATTAATAGCCGATCCATGCGCTTGGGCAAGGTCGTATCGTCATGAACTTGAAGCCCTTTGCCCGTTTCGCATATGCGAACATCCCCGGCGTTGCCGCGGCGCGATTCGCATTCAAGGACGCGGCTGCCTCCTACCTCGCAAAACCCGAGTACAGGGGCGCGACTTGGACCTCCAGCGCCAATGGCCTGATCGTCGACATCGGGGCCAATCGCGGACAAAGCATCCAGGCGTTCAAGAGGTTCAGGCCGCAATCGAGCATCGCGGCCTTCGAGCCCGAACCGCTCTCGGCCGAGCGACTCAAACTCCGTTTCTCCGGAGACCGGTCCGTCTCGATCTTCCCCTGCGCTCTCGGAGCCAAGCCGGGCACCATTACGTTCTTCGTCCCCTCTTACGGTCGGTGGGCTTGCGATGGCATGGCCGCGACCTCCCGGGAGGCGGCGACCGAGTGGCTGAACGATGGCGGCCGCATGTACCGTTTCGATCAGTCCAAGTTGACCGTGGAGGAACACAGGATCGAGTGCCACACGCTCGATTCCTTTGCAATGTCGCCCTCCCTGATCAAGGTGCACGCTCAGGGCGCCGAGCTGGAGATCCTGCGAGGGTCGGAGCACACGCTGAGACGGCACAAGCCGGCCCTGATGTGCGCCTTCGCATCGGACGAGATCTCGGAATTCGTTTCCGACATCGGCTATCGGCCGTACGTCTTTCAGAATGGACATTTCCTGAGCGGACTGGCGCCGCGTTCGGTCACGTTCACTTGGTACTTGACTGACGACAACAGCCGCCGCGTTCAAGTCGAAGCGGGATCACCGGGCAAGGCGGTTCTCTCATGAGCGTCACGGTTGCGGGCGGCGAATTCGGCCTGACAAGTACGGCTTTGCCGCAAGCCGCTGAGCGGTGCAGCAAGCTGCCGGCCTGGCTGCTGCTGATGGGGCTCATTCTGCCGGCGGCGCAAGTCCAGCTTTATCTCGCCGATGCGAAACTCACGGTCGGGCGGATCGGCATCCTGCTGCTCATAATACCTGCAGCGGCAAGACTGCTCAGGACCGGTCGTCACATCCTCGCCTCGGACTATCTTGCATGTGCCGTCGCAGCCTGGATGTTCGCAGCCGCCACCTACACCAGCGGGTCGAGTGCGATCTCATCGACCGCCGCCGAGAGCCTCGAGTTTCTGGGCGGCTACATCGTCGCCCGCGGATTTTTCTTCGGGCCGGCGGCAATTCAAAGCTTCATTCAACCCTTTAAGATCGTGACTGCCTACATCGTCCTGCTGGCCCTTTTCGATAATCTTTCTGGCCGGCTCATTGTTCAGCAGATGTTTTCTGCCGCCTTCGGCAGCTATGCGCCGCTCTCGCCCGACTACAGGCTGTATTGGGTAAGAGCCGCCTCGACGTTCGACCACCCAATTCTGTTGGGCACCTATTGCACCGTCGCTTGCGCCATCCTGCTGTTTTCGGAGCAACGGCCATTGTCGAGGATGCTTTGGGCAGGTCTGTGCGTTTTCGGTTGCCTGCTGTCGTTGTCCTCCGCGCCGTTGTTGTCGTGTCTCCTCGTCCTGATGCTTTACCTCTATGATACGGCACTGAAGCAAACTTCTGGACGATGGCGCGCGCTGCAAGTGTGTCTGGCTACGATCGTTCTCGTGATCCTGGCCGTGGCCAATCACCCGCTAGGCTGGATCATCTCCCACCTCACCTTCGATCCGGTTTCGGGTTACTTTCGGATGCTGATCTGGGACGCAGCGACACAGAAGATCATGTATTCTCCCTTCACCGGATACGCATTCGCCCTGCTCAATCACGACATTCTCGATACCACGATCGACTCGGTGTGGCTGGTGTTCGCGCTACGGTTCGGACTTCCTATGATTTTCCTGCTCATCCTGACGAACATTGCGAGCATTCTACCGGTAAAAAAACGCTTCAAGGGCGTCATGGAGGATCCCAGCGCGTCGGGCCTGCGCATCGCATTCACCGTCGCAGTCGTCATGCTCATGTTTACCGGGCTGACGGTCCACTACTGGAACTACCTCTGGATCTTCTGGGGAGTATGCATCGGCATCAGGGCATCGCTGCGGGAGTCCGCGATGTATCCGGTCTAGCCCGATCCAGCGGTGGAACACGCCGTCGGGCCGAAACGCGGCTTGCAGCGTGGCAGCCCGTGAGCCTCGGAGCCGATTACAACATCTTCAGCCGCTCGATAGCAGGTCGCAGCAATTGCCACCCGCGCGACCCCAACTGCCGTTTGCTGGCGAGAAGCCACCAACGACGCGATCTCGTGACCGCCGGGTCCAGCTTTGCCGCTATCGCCGAAAGGCGCTCCGATAACCCAACGTCTCCGTCATTGAAAGCTCGGCTCGCACAACTGATCGTGTCGAGCGCCAGATGGCTCGTCAACCAGGACCTGAGATCGTCGACGTCCGGAAGCACGCCAGCGCAGCTATCCAGGAAATGCTCCAACGCCAGCTTGCGTTGAACGAAATCCTGCTCGGCCGAATATCCGCCTGACATGTTGGTTGAATGTCGCCGGTACACGGCCTGGATCGCATCGATGAAGCCGACGGGTCCATGCGCGGCGAACCGCAGCCACATCTCCATATCGCCGCTGTGCGTCAAATCCGGTAAATATCCCCCCACCTTCTTCTGCAGGCTGGTTCGCACCATCACGCTTGGCGCCAGGACTATGTTTCTGCACCCCCCCATTTTGATGAAATCGCGGCCGGCCAGTATCTTCGTACCAGGTCCAAGTTCCGGCGGCAGCGGCACAACCTCCTCGCGCTCCTGGCAAAGCGCGACTGCGCCTCCAAACGTGAGGCCGACGGAGGGATTCTCATCCATCAACCTCGCAGCCCTCTCGATCGCACCGGGCATCAGGTAATCGTCTGCGGAGAGCAGAATCATGTAGTCCGCAGCGGCCCAGTCGATCCCCTCGTTGAAGGTGGCGATGTGGCCGTGATTGACAGAATGCCTGCGAAACTCGACCCGAGGATCTGCACGAACCAGTTCCTGCGCAACCTGGGCTGTATTGTCCGCCGAGGCATCATCAATAATCAGCAGCCGCAACTCGGGTCCGCACTGCCTCAATATGCTGTCGGCGCATTCTCTAAGGAAATGCCCATACTGATAACAGGGTATGATCGCATCAATGGAACTCACGGCGCATCCATTCCTGCCAAAGGCCTCCGGAACGCGCCTTCCATGATTTTTGAGCCCGCATCCCAATATTGGTTGCCCACAATCCAGACCGGCTGTTCATCAAATCACCAGGCGACATATGAGATCGTACATCCTGAGTACGGCCGCAAGAATAATGCCACCTGTTTAATTGGATTTTTATCACGCCGCAATATATGTTTAATCTTTAATTTGCACGCTGTATATCGGTATCAGGAAATCGAGGCCGACGGCATTTGAACTCATGACGGGTTTCAGGCAGAACGACCTTTCCTTGCGAGGGCGTGCGACGCTTTGGGCACAACGAAACTCTTGGCGCCTGCCGCGAAGCGTGCGACGTATCGGGAAGAAACTGTTCATTGGCAGCCGGTTGGCGTCCGGAGACGACAGTCTCGTTGACGACTGGTCGAAGCCGCTCATGCCATATGATGCCATGGTCGCGCCGCATGCCCCGGCGGCGCCCGCCTCTATTCCGACCAGCAGCGTGTCGAATCCGGACGATTTTCTCGTGTCGCCGGGAAGTGTCCATTGCCTCATCGTCACTCCGGTGCTCGACGCCGGCGGGCTAGATGAATTTGTCGCCTTTCTTGCGCGACGCCTCCCCCATTTCGGGCTTCGTGTGACGGTTATGTGCGCACATTCATCGTCGGCGCCCGTCGGACAATTGTTCACGATCTTGCAGAGGGAAGGCACGGCGGTTGTTGCCGCCTCGCCAGGCGACGCTTGTCTCTGGATGAAAACGAACCGTCCTGACGTTATCAGCGCGCACGATCCGCCGGGTTGGCTCTTGCAGGCGGCCAAAGATGCCCGCGTTCCGGTCGTGGAGACGCTCCACGGCATTCCGACCCCCATAAGCACCAATTGGATGGAGGAGCGTCAGAGATCGGAACTCGTCACCTGCTTTGTCGCGGTAAGCGAGCTCGTGCGGCGTCAGTACCTGTCGGGCAATCCGGCCTATTCCGATCGTGCGGTCATCACCATCCCCAATGCATTCAACCAGACACATCGCCCGTCGGTGAACCGGTCGAAGGCCCGGGCCTGGCTGGGCCTCAAGGACGAGTTTCTCTTTCTCTCGCTCGGTCGTCACACGGTCCAGAAGAATGCATACGGCCTGGTGCGGGCATTCTCAGACGTCGCAGAAGATGATCACAAGGTCCATCTGCTGATCGCCGGCCGCCTGGACGATGCTGTGTACACGCGTCAAGTCCGTACGCTTCGCGACAAGATGCCTTGCAAGGACCGGATCCACCTGCGGCATTCGTTTCCAGATCCATCCATCCTGCTGGCCGCCGCCGATTGCTTTGTTCTGAACTCATTTTTTGAGGGATGGTCATTGGCCTCCATGGAAGCGCTAAGCGCGGGATTACCTACAATCGTGAGTGATGTCGGCGGCGCGCGTGAGCAGATCGGTCTGGACGGTAGCCGAGGCTTCGTTGTGGCGAACCCGGTTGGCGATCCCGAAAGCGCAAATTGGCATAGTTCGAGCCTTATGCGATTTCAGCCGCAGAAGAATATGGATGAACTCGTCTCCGCCATGAGGTCAGTCGTCGCTCATCGCGACTATTGGTCCAGGGTGCGCGAACAACTGTCGGCAGATTCAAAAGGCCGCTTTGATCCCGTCATATGCTCCAAACGGCATGCCGAGGTCCTGCTTGGGGCGATTTCACGATCTATGCTCGAAGGTGAATTTGGGGATTGTCCCGCTCGTAGTTGACGCGCCCGAGTGCGCCTCTTCGGGAATTGGAGCGGTCCGCCTGACGGCTATCGCTGCTAGCTGATCAGCCGGTTCTTCTTCCAGTTGATTTTCGGCTGCGCGGTCGATGCAGTGGTCAGTTCACCCGCCATAATATATTGCTTTGCCAGGTGATGGGTCAGGCCGCCGAAGGTAAGTCTGTCCAACATCTTCGATCTTGGACCTTCAATGCCCGTGACCAGACCATCCTTAACGACCAGGCCCGAATCGTTCAGAAGCCTGACGGCGGTGCCTTCGACAAAGAACTTCAAATGGGTGCGGTCAAGAATCCCCGAATCTGTGTATTCAAATCGACGCTGGAAGAGCAGCGGAAGCGTCACACTCAGATGCGCGATGTTCGGAACAGAAACGATTACGCGCCCACCATCCATGAGAAGGTTTCTGGTGATGGCCTGAAGAGTTCGCGTTGGATCCGGAACATGTTCAAGGACATCAAGCAACAAGATCAGGTCAAACTTGCTACCGACTCGCAATATCAAATCGTCGATGTCTCCGATCATCGCGACATCGGCGTTCAGTTTCAGGTCGGCTTCAAGTTCTTGATTGAGCTCGACTCCGAATGTCGTGGCGGCAGAGTAGATCGACTTGAGCCAGGCAAGAGTGAAGCCTGCGCCAGGTCCCACTTCGAGGATCCGGGAGGCGCGGCTGGGCAGTAACGACCGTATCTCGCGGCGAGAGCGGATGTAGTAGCTTTGCGCAGCCGTGTCCTGCGCAGCACCGGCGCGTCCCTGCATGTCGTCGATCTGGATTCTTCTGGCAGCCTCCAAGCTCATTGAACGACGCTCCTTCTAGAAACCTCCATTTGCTCAATGCCGTGATCCTTGCGAAGGAACGGCCTTAGCGATTCACGCCTGGTGGCGGTCGCAACAAGGTCGGGTGCAAGCACAGAAGACAGGAATTTCAACCTCAGACCGGCGCGATGCGGAGCGCGCCTCTCAATCTTCTCGATCGCCAGACCGGCTTGCGCACACCACCTCTGAATTTTCCCGCTCGTCGTGTCGTGGATCCCCACAGCATCGAAGCTCCCCCAGCGTCGAAAGACGCTGCTGGATTTCGCGCATTCCCAGGCATACCGAAGAGAGGGGCGGTTTGGCGCGCAAATGATCACTCGCCCGTCCGGAGCCAGGAGATCGGCAAACAGCTTGAGGAGATGCGCCGGATCACGAATGAATTGCAAGACATCAACGAACAGCAGTCGGTCAAACCGCTCCGCTGCAATTTTTGATCTCGCCGTTATGACGTCCCCTAACACCACCTCAGCCCCAAGCTGGGCCAAGCCGCTACCCACAACGGGGTCGAGGGGAATAGTCACCACTCGGTTTCCTCTCTCCAGCAATCGGCGTTCGTTTGCAGCCGAGCAGGACCCGATCGACAATACGGCCGCGCTTTGCGGTACAGCGGACAACACCTCGTCCCTGGCCGGCTCGTAGTAGTCTTTCGAATACATGCCGTGCCAGAGCCTGGTCTCGGCGCTGAACAGCGGAACGGCATCGTTTCCCTCACGCGCGATCTGCATCAGGACGGATAGTTGTGCGTCCAATTGCCGGCGATCGACGCCGAGCCGGTTGATATATTTGTTCGGTAAATGGTGCGCCGAGAAATCGTCGATATGGGAAATTGGTATCAGCTTCCGGAAGCCACACTGGGTGAATGGATCGGTTGCAGCGGTGCAAGGCAGGTCGTACTTGCCTTCGTGAGGCCCGACCAAAAAGCCGCCGGACGCAATTGCTCTGGCAAGCTGCTGCCGGGTGAGCATATAGCTGGCAGCATGCTCGTTGGTAAAATGAGCAAGATGGTAATTTCCCCTGGTCTTGACCGACGTACAATCCCAGTGGAAGGAACCGTGGGCCTGCGGATAATTCAATTCGCTGTTCGACGCTCTCTCGACGAGCATCCATCCGGCAACCTCGCCCTCATTCAACACTGAGGTCACGTCGAGAAACGCTCGAATATTTCTTTCAGTGATCAGGATATCGTCTTCGGAATAAATGAACATATCATACTGATCAGCCCGCGCTGCAAACAACTCTTTGTGCGCGAAGGGAAGCGACCAGGGATTCTTATTGGGAAGGCCAACGACACACTCGATGTCTGCAGCCGGCTTCTTGTCGATGTTGGAGATGATGACGATATCCACGTCGAACGACATGGACCGGTATTCCTTGATCACTCGATCCAGGTGGGCATTATTGGCAGTCCCATAGCTCGCGATCACGACCAAAAGTCGCAATGCCTTTTGGTCGGCGATCCCCGGGATCATCGTTCCAACTCTGCCCGCACCGCAGCACTCACCCTCGAGGTCTCCTCGGCGCTCATCTGTGCATAGATGGGCAGCAAGATCGACCGATCCTGGGCGAGCTCGGATTGACGCAGATCCTGTGTCTGGACAAGGGCCGAATAAGGCTGCTCACGATGGGCGCACATGATACCGCGGCGGGTCGCGATGCCCTTATCGAGGAGATGTTGCATCACGACGCGCTGGTCGAGGCGGTCTGGAAGACGTACGCAATAGCTCTGCCAGTTGGATCTGGCCCACGCTGGTTCAGTCGGTAACCGCAACCCTTCCAAATTGCCGAGCTGTTCGGCATAATTTGCGGCGACGGCTCGCCGGCGCGCAATCAGTTCCGGGAGCCGCTCGAGCTGTTTGCGCCCAATGGCGGCCTGCATGTCCGTCATTCGGTAGTTGTAGCCCACAACGACGTATTCCTCGAAGATCACGGACGACGAATTGTGCCGCACCGTGTCCGGAACGCTCATGCCGTGCTGGCGCAGGAGCTTGAATTTGCGATCAAGCTCGGCATTCGCGGTGGTGAGCATTCCCCCCTCACCCGTCGTGATCACCTTTCGCGGATGGAAGGAGAAGCAGGCAATGTCGCCATGCGGCTTGCCGATCGACTCCCATTCCCCGTTCATCCGGATCTGCGATCCGGCAGCACAGGCAGCGTCCTCGATCACGGCGATCCCGTGGCGGCGCGCTATGGCCAGAAGAGCGGCCATATCGCACGGCATGCCCATCTGATGGACGACGATGATCGCACGCGTGCGCTCGGTGATGGCTTCGGCCAACCGGGCGCAATCAAGATTATATGTCTCCGGCTCGATATCGACGAAAACCGGAGTGGCTCCCTGATGTCGGATGACGTTTGCGGTCGCGATGAAGGAATGGCTGACCGTGATCACCTCATCGCCGACGCCGATGTCCAGCGCCGCCAAGGCGAGCTGGAGCGCGGTCGTGCAATTCGAGACGGCACAGGCGTGCGGTGCGCCAACAAGTGCAGCGAACTCGCGCTCGAATGCGGCCACCTGCGGACCTTGCGATACCCAGCCCGACAGCACGACCGCGCGCGCCGCGTCAGCCTCTTCGTCCGCTAGCAGCGGCAAAGCGATCGGAATCACGATGCTGCCGCCTGCCGCTGGTGGTCCGAAGCAAGCTCACGTTCGGATCGCCACCATTTCACGAGGTCGGCGAGCCCCTGCTCCAACGAAACCGTGGTGCGGAAACCCAGCAGACGCTCCGCCTTGCCCGTCGATGCCAGTCGGCGCGGCACCGGATTGACCGAGCGCTCCGGCGCGAATTCAGGCGTCAGGCCCCGGCGTCCCATCACGGACGCAAGTGCCGTAGCCAGCTCCGTCAGGCTGGTTTCGGTGCCGCTTCCAACGTTAAAGACCTCATCGGTGATCTTTGACCTGGCCGCAAGGATGTTGGCGCGCGCGATGTCGCGGACGTGAACGAAATCCATAGACTGACGGCCGTCACCAAAGATGACGGGAGGCAATCCGGCCTCCAGTCGCTCCATCCAGCGGATCAAGACCTCGGTGTACCGTCCGTGGATGTCCATCCGGCTGCCGTAGACGTTGAAATACCGGAATGCCACATAGTCGAGGCCGCATACATCGTTGAAGGCCCGCAGAAGGCCTTCGTTAAACGCCTTGGCGGCTCCATAGAGAGTTCGGTTGTTGTACGGATTCTGCCGCTCCGTCGTCGGAAATTCCTCGGCCATGCCATATACCGATGCCGAAGACGCCGCGATGATCTTCTGAATGTCGTGCTTGATGCACAGCTCCAGCAGGTCGTAGGTGGCGTCGACCATAACCTCCTTGGCGAGGCGTGGTTCGGCCGCACAATGAGTGATGCGAAGTGCGGCCTGGTGGAAGACGATATCGGCCGCCTTGACCAATGCTTCCATCAGCTTGCGATCGCGTATGTCGCCGTGAACCAATCTCACCGGTCCGCGCCCGAGCGCGCGCCGAAGATTTTCCGGTCGGCCTCTGACCATGTTGTCGAGAGCAACAATTTCAATGCAGCCCTCGTCGCAGAGCAGATCAACGATGTGGGACCCGATGAAGCCTGCGCCGCCGGTGACCAGAACGCGCTTTCCCTTGAGATCAATCAAGACGCCCTCCTGTTGTGGGACCATGTCATGACGCTTTGTGGATGCTCCGCTCGGGCGCCAACCGCTTCACTGGGCCGCAGCATCGCTGCGTTCCTCAATGTGGCGACAACTTCGGCCGCCTGTTCCGGCAGCAGCTCCGGATAAATGGGAAGAGAGAGGAAGTCGTTCGCCAGCATCTCGGTAACGGGGAGATCACCGGCGCGGTAGCCGAGTTCTGCGTAGGCTCTTTGCAGATGCACCGGAACGGGATAGTGAATCCCGGCACCTATTCCGGCATCACGCAACAGCGACAGTGCGTGATCGCGCTCCTCCAATCTGACTGCATAGACGTGATACACGTGACGGGCGTGCCCTGGCGGCTGGGGACGCGCGAATGGGAGCTCAGACAGCAGTGCATTGTATTGCTCAGCCGCCGACCGGCGCGCTTCCGTCCAACTCTCAATGTAGTCCAGCTTGACGTTCAATATCGCGCTCTGAATTTCGTCCATACGATAGTTATATCCGGGGATGGCGTGGTCGTACTTCGCCTCCTGCCCCCAATCTCGCAGCAGTGACACGCGGTGCGCGAATTCAGGCCTATGAGTTACGACGGCTCCACCCTCGCCGAACGCCCCCAGATTCTTGCCAGGGTAAAAGCTGAAGCATCCTAGATCGCCAATCGAGCCTGCTCGACGTCCCCGGTATTCGGCGCCATGCGCCTGCGCGGCGTCCTCGATGACGACCAGGCCGTGACGACGCGCGATGGCCATTATCGGATCCATGTCGGCCATCAGCCCGTGGAGGTGAACCGGCAAGATCGCCTTGGTTCGCGGTGTTATCGCAGCTTCAATCAAGCCGGGATCCATCGTCCACGTTACAGGGTCAACGTCGACAAACACCGGCTTGGCACCGCTGTAGATAATGGCCGCGGTCGTCGCGACGAACGTCATGGATACGGTGATGACCTCGTCACCGGGTCCGACACCCGCCGTAAGCAAGGCAAGGTGAAGCGCCGAAGTGCCGGTGTTCACCGCGCGGCAATGGGCAGTCCGGCAATAACCCGCAAAGCGTCCCTCGAAGGCGGTCACCTCCGGCCCGAGCACAAAGTGCCCGCTCCCGATGACCCTAGCCACCGCGGCGTCAATTTCCGGCTTGATCTGGCAATATTGGGCTTTCAGATCCAGGAAGGGTATCAAGATTCAAGACCTTGGTTGGACCAAACATTATAATAAAATATTAACTCTCATAATCGCATTAAATCAAGCATTAAATTGTAACGCATATATATCGCGCTTTAAAATGGTTTATGGAGTAGCTCTGCAGAGCGACGATCGCGCAGGAGCGTGTTTTCAGCTGCGGGCAGGACCCGAGCGGGCACTCCTGCGACGATGGCGCCGGGCGGAACATCCTTAGTGACCACCGCACCGGCACCTACGGAGGCGCCCTCTCCGATCGTCACACCGCACAGGATGGTGGCGTTCGAGCCGATCGAAGCTCCCCGACCGACCCGGGTGCGCTGCAGCGTCCAGTCCGAAGCCTGCTGAGGACGACCGTCCGCGGTTGTTGCCTTCGGATATTTGTCGTTCGTGAACATCACGCCATGACCGACGAACACCTCATCCTCGATCGTGACGCCCTCGCAAATGAAGCTGTGCGACGATATCTTGCAACGCGCCCCTATCTCTGCCCCCGCCTGGATCTCGACGAAAGTTCCGATTCTGCTCTCGTCGCCGACGGTGCAGCCATACAGGTTGACCAGGTCCGGATGCAGGATGCGAACATCGCGACCAAGCTGGGTATCCTTTATTGGCATGTTAGCTTCCCTGTCCCTACAATCCAGCAAAACCACTACAGTACCGAGCGTGACGGGCGCAGCTTGGGCGCCATCTCGACGAGACCCGTCGCAGCTTGACGAAGGTGCTGCAGCAGAGGATGCCCTGTTACGATCAATCCCCACCACCAGCAGAAGGCGGCGACCACAAACGCTGATATAAGGCCTACAACGAAATTGAGAATTCCTGCCTCGATCAACAGCGCGCAGGCGCCTACGCCGGCGGCGGTCGCCATCGTGACGACACCGCTCTTGAGAACGGCACGGCCAAACTCGCTTGGCCGCAGCGCAAGATGCCGACTGAGATAGTATATCGCCACTACCGCCTGGAACGGCAACGTCAGCAATGCGCACGCTGCGACCGCCTCCACGCCCAAAAAGGATGCGCCCAAAAGGGCAAGGAGCGACGGTGGCAACGAGATGAAGGACGAGACAAGCGCGTCGCGCACGCGTCCAACCGCCAGGAACACGGGATATGTCAGGCACGCAGCGAATAGCGCCAGATTTGCAAGGCAGAGAATCCGCACCAACGGCACGACCTCCAACCAGGCTGCGCCAAGCCAGATCAAGACGATCGGCTTTGCCATGATCGCTACGAAGGTGAGAAATGGCCACTGCACCGCGGAAAGCAGTTGGACCGCGTCCAGATACACGCCCTTTAGATCTGCCCCGGCTGCACGCCTCGACACGATCGCCGGCATGATGATGGGGTTCAGCACCTGCGTGACGAGCCTGTCGAATACCTGAATCAGGTTGATCGCCCGGCTATAGAGACCCACAGCCGTAAAATCGAGAATCTTCGCGAGAAAGAGCTGGGGTGCGAGGTTGTAGAAGATATTGATGACGCTGACACCGCTGGAATAGAGACCGAATCTGAGGACCTCGCGGTATTCGGACAGCGAAGGGCGCAACACGCCGAAATCCCGGTACGAACTCAGCAGCAAGGCCGTAAGAACCATGCTCCCTGCCACACCACCCCAGATTGGAGCCATGTAGCTGAAGTTCAGGAGCGCCAGCCCGATCGAAACCAGCGCGACCGTCATGTTGCTTGCAAGATTGCAGATCGCGAGCGTCCCAAACTGCATGTCACGACGAAACAGGGCAGCCAACGTTCCTGAGACCGGTAGAAGGAGAAGGTTCAGCGCAGAAACCTGGATACCTTGCCTTAGGCTGTCCTGCCCAAAGAGTTGCGATACGACGTCGGCCCCAGCTGACAGGATTAGCGCAACTGCCAGCGAGATGATACAGGTGATAGTAAACGCCGTGCGAATGGTCCCGCGCGACAACTCATGCTTCTGAATCAGATAGTTTGCCCCTCCAAACTCCTGAAAGGCGGCGGCGATCACGGCGGTAAGTGCATTGACGACCGCAAAGACCCCGAACTCGCCCGGCGTCAGCAGACGCGACAGAACTGCGGTCGAGACAAGGAACAGCACAAGGGCGGCATAGCGGTCCACCCCGGAAAACAGGACTGAACGATGCACTGAATTCATCGAGACTCCGTCCCGGGGCTCATCTGGCCAACAGCCACGGCCAAGCCGCCTATCAAGCCGTCGCCCGGGCCCGCTCCGGTAGCATCCGCGGCAGTTGCCTTATCGGGATTGGTTTGCCCTGCTTCGCGATTGATCGAGAAGCTGCCTCGAGCACCTCGATCACCCGCAGCCCGGACATGCCGCTGGAGATCGGCCGCGTCCCGGTGCGCACACAGTCGATAAAGTGCTCGACCTCCGTTTGCAGTGCCTCCTTAGGCGAGATATGCGGAGCCCACATGTCACCAGCGCGATATCCAATCCGGAATTGATGGGCACTCTCGGGAGGCCTGTCGAGCGTAATTCCCTTGTCATAGACCTTGATCTTTTCGGTCGGTTCGAGATCGTCATAGACGATCATCTTCTTGCTGCCGCCAATGAAAGTCTGGCGGACTTTGACAGGCGAGAGCCAGTTGACGCTGACATGGGCCACACATGCGTTGGCAAAGAACAATGTGATATGCGCCATGTTTTCCGGCGAACCGACGACATGGCACGATCCCGTTGCCGATACCGCAATCGGCTCCTCATCGAAGATGTGATGAATGATCGAGATGTCATGCACTGCCAGATCCCAGATCACATTTACGTCTTTCTGGAACAATCCGAGGCTCGAGCGTGTGCTGTCGTAGTAGTAGACGTCTCCGAGCTCGCTCTTCAGCAACAGCTCACGAATCTTCTGAACCGCCGGGGTATAGAGAAAGGTGTGATCGACCATCAAAATCAGTCCGCGCCGATCCGCCTCGTCGATCAGGCGCATCACCTGCTCTGAACTCGGCGCAAGGGGCTTTTCGACCAACACGTGCTTGCCAGCTCTCAACGCCGCCATTGCCAGCTCGTAATGCGTGTGCACCGGCGTGGCGATGGCGATTGCATCGATCGAGGCGTCCTTCAGCAGGTCGTCATATCGCGCGGTGGTCGCCACCCCCGGGTACTGCTGCCTGATGGCGGCAAGCCTGCCTGGATCAAGGTCGCTCACGCTGACGACGCGGGCGGCGGGATTGATCGAGAAATTGCGAACGAGATTGGGCCCCCAATAGCCGTATCCCACGACCCCGATTCCCAGCTGACTATCTCGCATACTGACCTCGATCCATTCGGGGAAACTACGATTCTGCACGTTAGGTTCGCGCGGGCATATCCTGCCATATGCCTCGCGTATCGATGACGTCGAGGTGCCGGCGCTCCGCCAACGGCACCATTTTGAATTCGTCATGATCGACGAGAAGAACCGCAATTTCGCAGCTCCGGAGGGCCTCATCGATGGTCACGAACGCGACGCGATAATCGGCCAACTGAGACGGCAGACGGCGCAGATTCGGTTCGACGACCTTGATCCGTTCGCCGTATTTGGCCGCGAGATGCGTGGCAATCTCCAAGGCGGGGCTTTCACGCACGTCGTCGACGTTCGCCTTGAACGTCAATCCGCAACAGGCAACGTTCGCATAGGGATGATCGTCGATCAGCGCCTCTGCGTTCTCGATGATCTTCCGGGTCTTGGCGTTATTCACCTCGCGGCTTGTTCGCATCACTCGCGCGAGATCGGGCGCAGAGTCGATGATGAACCAGGGGTCGACCGCAATGCAGTGCCCGCCCACGCCCGGCCCCGGCCGCAGTACGTTTACGCGAGGGTGACGGTTGGCGATATCGATCACCTCCCAGACGTTGATATCGAACCTGTCGCAGATCAGCGAGAGTTCGTTGGCAAACGCTATGTTGGTGTCGCGGAAGGCGTTTTCCGTCAGCTTGACCAACTCGGCCGCGCGCGCCGTAGTGCCGACGCAGGCGCCGCGAACAAACATCTTGTAGAAGCGTTGGGCACGCCGCGTGCAGGTTGGCGTAATCCCGCCGATACACCTGTCATTGTTGATAAGCTCGGTCAAGATCCGCCCTGGCAACACGCGTTCGGGACAGTATGCGACGTAGATCGCTCCATCCTCCCGGCCGTTGACGCCAATGTGCAGCTCCGGCCTGCGTTCAACGATGCGCTTTGCGATGGCTTCGGTTGTCCCGATCGGCGATGTCGATTCAAGAATGACAAGATTGCCTGGCGCGAGAAGGTCCACGATGTTGTCGACCGCGGCGTGAACGCTTGCCAGGTCTGGACGGTTATCGTGGTCGATCGGGGTCGGCACCGCGATGATGAACACGTCCGCCGGCTGCGGCTTCCTCGACGTCGTGAGCGCACCGCTCGACACGACCTTGGAGACGAGACCGTCCAGATCGGGCTCGGCGATGTGAATTTTTCCGGATGCAACGGTGTCGACGATGCGTTCGTTTGTATCGATGCCGACCACCTGCAGCCCACGGCTCGCAATCAACGCCGCGGTCGGCAGCCCGATATAGCCAAGCCCAATGACATTTATCTTTTGGAATTCAGGCATCGAGAAGCACCTTCACGATACGCTCGCTCGCGTGCCCGTCACCGAACGGATTGTGCGAACGCGCCATGGCAGCATAAGTCTCGTCATCGTCGAGCAGGCGAAACGTTTCGCCAACGATCCTGTCGTAGTTGGCGCCGACCAGGCGCGCCGTTCCGGCTTCCACGCCTTCGGGACGCTCGGTCGTATCGCGCATTACCAGGACCGGCTTCCCGAAAGTGGGGGCCTCCTCCTGGACACCGCCTGAATCTGTCAGGACCAGATACGACATCGAGAGCAGGCTGACGAAATCAGTGTATTCCTGAGGAGAAATGAGGACGACCCGCGGGTGATCCGACAACCGAGACGCAAACAGGTCGCGGACATTCGGATTCGGGTGCACAGGGAGCACCACGGCGACATCTTCCCGCTGCAGGATGGTCTCAAGCGCGTTCACGATGTTGGTGACGCCGCCACCGAAATTCTCCCTGCGATGGCAAGTCACCAGGATGATGCGCCGATTGCCGTGACGCTTCTTGATGCCGTCCCAGCGACACGCCAGTCCCGGATCGGACTCGACCATGGCTTTCGCGAGGATGAGAGCGTCCACCACCGTGTTTCCGGTCACGTGAATGCGGTCATCAGCCACGTTTTCAGAACGCAACGCGCGGGCCGCGCGCTCCGTCGGGGCAAAATGTTGATCGGCGATCGAGCCGACGATCTTGCGGTTCACCTCCTCGGGCCACGGAGCGAAGATGTCGCCGCTGCGCAGTCCGGCCTCGATGTGCGAGACCGGTATACGGTGATAATAGGATGCCAGTGCACCCGTCATGGCAGTCGCCGTATCGCCCTGGACAATCACCCTGGTGGGCTTCACCTTTTCGAGCAGTTCGCCGATTTGTCCGAGCAGCCGGGCGGTCAGATGATCCAGCGTCTGGTTTGTCGTCATAACGTTGAGATCAAAATCCGGGACCACGTTGGCCAATTTGAGGACCTGATCAAGCAGCTGCCGGTGCTGTGCGGTCGCACATATCGTTACGGCGATGTCCTTGCGATTCTCAGCCTTGAGTCGGTTGATGACCGGAAACAGCTTGATTGCTTCCGGCCGGGTTCCCAGAAGGATGAAAAAATGCTTGCGCACGCTTCAACCCCCGATCCGGCTCGGACCAGGGGGAACGGCGCCGGGCGCACCGAGCGGGTGCCGAAGCGCCTGCCTGAAGAGCGCTTGCGCCAGCACGCCCGCAAACAGCGCGTTCGTCTTGGCGTATCGCCACCACATCCGCCCGGGCTCCTGATAGATGCGGTACAGCCACTCGAGGCCGAGCTTCTGAAGCCGTACTGGCGCGCGCCGAACGGTACCTGCCAGAACATCGAATGCACCACCCACACCCATGATAAAAGGCACGCCGAGATCATCGCGGTGAGCGGCGAGAAAGCGCTCCTTCCGGGGCGTCGGCATGCCGATGAAGAGGCAATCGGCCCCGCTGGACTGGATGTCCCGTACGACGTCTTTCTCCTGCTCGCGCTTGAAGTAGCCGTCGTGCCAGCCCGCAAAGACAAGCGAGGGATGCCTCTCGCACGCGCTCTGCATCGCCTGGTGCAGCACGCCGGGGGTCGCTCCCAGGAAATAAGGCTTGAAGCCTTCATGCGCGCATACCGCGAGCAACTCGGCGAGGAGATCCACGCCCGCGACGCGCGACGTGGCCGGAAGTCCCAGCGCTCGAGCGCCCCAAACGATCCCCATGCCGTCGAGGCCGACGACATCGCTGTTGGCGACATCGGCCGCGAGCACGGCATCAGACCTCATATTGACGAATTTGGCGACGTTCAGCGCCACATGTTGCAGCCTTCGCCGGCTGTGCATAGCCCCGCGCGCCAGATCGACGGTTTCCGCCATTGTCAGCAGGTCAACGGGACATCCCAGAAATGAGGCGCGCATTGGAACCTACCTCCCAGAAAAAAATACGGTCTGTTTAAGTTTGCATTTAAGATTATTATCTAGATAATACGCACCAGATATTTAATAGCAAGGTTTAAATAGGATAGAATTTGGCGCCAGACAGCGGAATATCAGGGCCTCCACGCAAGAGGCGGACAGCAGATCCAATGTCAATTAAATAGAGGATTTAACTGATGATTTCGGTTGTTATTCCGCATCTCAATCAGCCTGACGCGCTGGAATCCTGCTTGCGAAGCCTGGACGCGCAGACCCTGCCTCGGCACGCGTTCGAGGTCATCGTGGTGGACAACGGCTCGGCAACGCCCCCAACAGACATCGTTGGCGGCCATCCTCGTGTACGGCTGCAGCACGAACCGCATCCGGGTCCCGGTCCGGCGCGAAATGCGGGCGTCGCTGCGGCCAACGGCGAGATCCTCGCTTTCATCGATGCCGATTGCAGGGCCCATCCGGATTGGCTGAGCAGCGTGATGAAATGGTTCAACTTGTCGCCGGCTGGCACAGTTCTCGGGGGCGACGTTCGCATTTGGCACCCGGAAAATGCGGAGCTCGACGCCATTGCGGCATACGAGAGCGTCTTCGCCTATCGCTTCAAGCTCTATATCGAGCGCCACGGATATTCCGGCACCGGCAATATGGCGGTGTTTCGCCGCGATTTCGATCGCGTCGGCCCTTTTGCCGGCATTGAGATCGCCGAAGACATGGAGTGGGGAGAGCGTGCGCTGCGCGCGGGACTTCGATTTCGATACACTCCCGAGATGATCGTCTTCCATCCCGCCCGGAGCTCCCTTCGGGAGCTCTACGCCAAATGGGATCGACACATCGCGCACTATCGCAACATGGCGGAAGGCAAGCCTGTTTGGCAATTGCGCTGGCTCGCGCAGGCGTTGCTGGTCTTCGCATCTCTCGCGCCAAACGCTGTGACTGTGCTGACCAGCGACCGCCTCCATGGTAGCGGCGTCCGCCTCAAAGCTATTGCCGTATTGTGTGCCGTCCGGGCGCACCGCGCCATGACGATGATCTCGCACCTGCGGGGCCGGCGAGCAGTCGCTTGGAATCGTTAATGCGAAGGCAATTCTGTCAGGCGCCGCCGAAGGCACAGTTGTTGGTCAGCCCCGGCAAGTCGGTGCGCCGGCCGAATGACCACAGAATCCAGCCGAGCTCGTAGCTACGGCACTCGAGCCGAACTTCCACGTCAGTGCCGTCGATCAGTCGCTGCCCGTTTCCGAGCCAGGCGTTCTTGACTGCGCGCAATACGCGCGGCGCCTTCGTTGTCAATTCGCCTTTGCGAGCCTGCGAGCGGAGGGTCAGGCTCAGTTCAGGCACGAGCATGGCCCGGCCCAGCTGGTTCTGGCCAAGTACCCAGTTGAATCCCTTCACCAGGGCGTCCCGCGATCCCTTCTGCCCAAAGCGCTCCGCCCATTCCAGCAGCGCCGGGGCCATTCCATACTGATGAACCGAATAGACCTCATAGAAATCAAGGACGCGGCCGCTCATCGCGTCGAAAAACCAGGGCCATTCACCTTGTGGGCCTTGAAGCGCTATCAGATTGCGCACGCAAGTATCGGCCATGACAAGCGCGGACGCGTCTCCGGCAAATTCGCCATATTGATAGCAGGCGATCGAGAGATAAGTTTGCGTCGCAAATGACGAGAAGCGGCGGCGAAACCCGAACGGTGCATCGAAGAACAATCCCGATTCGCTGTGGAAGCGTTCCTTCAGGAAACGAAAAAGCGGCCTGGCGTAGCGCCACCACTCGCTCTCGCCTGCCCTCGCCTGAGCCACGACTCCTGTGAGCAGCATGCCAATATCCTGCGCGCGAAAGCTCTTCCACCTGGACTCATCGGCGAGAATGGCTGTCAGCTCGCATTTGACCGGCTCGGGCGTTTCGAAGCCGAGTTCGGCGGCGCTCCACAGCGCCATACCGAAGGCGTACTTGCGCACCGGAAGCCTCGTGAGTAGCGAAGTGTTACGGCTGAATATTTCAGGCAGATCAAGACCACTTGGAATTCCAGCGACGCGCGACATTCCGAGTAAGACATTGAGCGTATAGAATACGTCGCTGTTCGGTACCGACTCGTTTGGCGAAGAACGTCCATCGAGATGATAGATGTGCGACCACCGGCGATGTTCAGGCACCCAACAGCGTTCCAGCCCGTTGAGCGCATAGTTCACCAGCGGCGAATTCCGCGAGAGCTTACTCGCCGCCGTGGGCACTACGAGCTTCATCCCAAAATTCGGACTAATGATCATGGTCAATCGCCATCCCAAGCCGGGTTAATATTCACGGATGCTTTCATCCAATCCGCGTAGCAACGGATAGAGGAAATAGGAGATCACGGTGCGCTTGCCGACTTTCAATTCGGCCGTCACCGCCATACCCGGAATCAGTTGAATGCGCTCAGCCGGCAGCCGAAGGTGCGTGTCCGACAAATCGACCAGTACGCGGTAATAGGGAGCTGGCGCGCGGCGCGCACCTTCGGCCTTCGTATCAGGCGAGAACGTGTCCTGACTGATGACGCGGACTTCGCCAGATGCAGTTCCATACTTCTGGAACGGAAATGCTTCGAACTTGATCCGGACCGCTTGTCCAAGCGCGATCTGGCCGATGTCCCGACCCTCGACGTTAACCTCCGCCTGAAGGGGGACGTCACGCGGAACAAGGACGAACAGCGTTTCCGCTTCGCGAACCACCGAGCCAACTGTCCGGTTTGCGATATCCAGCACCACGGCATCTGCCGGCGCCTGCAGGACGATCAGCTGCCGGCGAAGTTCGGCCTTCTTCAATTCCTCTACTGCGCCATTGCGCTTTGGCAACGTCTCCACAAGTTCCTGATAAGTCGTGCGACGAAACTCCTCGGCGAATACCTTCTGATCGGCTCGGGCCTTTTCCAGCCGATGGGTGGTATCGGCGATACTGCCACGGACACGCGCCAGATTGCTCTCGACCTCGAGCCGTGCATCGCGAGACAGCAGGAAGTTCAGCCTCGAACCGACCTCCTTGTCCATCAGCGTGGTGCGCATCGCTTCAATCGAACGCATCGTGTCGAGCCGCTGAAGCAGAACCGCCTCTTCATCCTGCGCTGTCTTGAGATTGGCTCGAGCGGACGCGATCTGCGCGTCGTAGTTCTGGATCTGCGCCTCGTAGGCGGCCTTCCTCTGCAAGAACAACTTACCCTGCAGGACCTGGTCCGCATTTATCAGCTCCTTGACCGCATACTCGGTTCCATTCAATTCGGCGCCAAGGCGATCGATCGACGCATCGAAACCAGCCACTCTGCCACGCAATTGGTCGAAATCCGCCTGCGAGAAGGTCGGATCGAGCGTAGCGAGAACGTCGCCGCGGTTGACGCGATCACCGGCCTTGACGTGGATCGCGCGTATGACCGACGTTTCCAAGGGCTGCACGACGATATTGGGACGTGTCGTGGTCAATTTTCCCTGCGCCGTGACGATCATCTCCACTTGCGAAACGGATGCCCAGGTGATCGCGAAGACGATCAGCGCAAGTATGCCGTAGAGGGTGAGACGCGCGAGCCGCGGCGGCGCTTGCTGCTCGACCTCGGTGGCATCGGACTGGAATTCGGCGATGACTGGCGCTCGCCTCGGCGATGACCTGAATAGCTTTCGCCGTCGCTCGACCGGTCTGGCCGGGACCAGGCCGATCGGCTTCGCATCTGCGCGTGATGGCCTCGTCTCCTTCATGCAATCTGCTTCATCTGTTGGTTCCACAAGTGTCTGTAGATGGTGCATTTCGACAGGAGATGGTCGTGGCGATCCACGTCGACGATTCGGCCGCGGTCCATCACCAGGATCTGACTTGCCTCGGTCAGCATCGACAGCCGATGCGAGACGATGATGACTGTACGCCCTGCCGCCAAACGGCGGAGATTGCGCCGGATGATCATTTCGCTTTCGGAGTCAAGGGCACTCGTCGCTTCATCGAAAATCAAGATTCGTGGATTGACAATCAGAGCCCTCGCGATCGCGAGTCGCTGCTTCTGCCCGCCGGACAGGTTCGAGGCGTCTTCCTCGAGCATGGTGTCGAAGCCACGGGGCAACCTCTCGATGAATTCGTCGGCGCCAGCGAGCTGCGCGGCAGCGACGACCTCGGCAAAGGTCGCGTCACGTTTCACGCAGGCGATATTGTCGCGAACCGTCCCGCGAAACAGGAAGTTGTCCTGCAGGACGATTCCGAGGTTTCGGCGCAGATGTGCGAGGTCGAACTCTCTCGAATCATATCCGTCGATACGCAGCAGCCCCTGCTGCACCGGATACATGCCCGAAATCAGCCTTGTGAGCGTCGTCTTGCCGGAGCCGCTTCGGCCCACGATCCCGAAGATCGAGCCTGGCTCGATGGTGAAGGAGACATCGTCAAGCGCCGGCGCTCCCTCGGCTCCGTAGCGGAAAGAGACGCTGTCGAACTCGATTTTGCCGGCGAGGTCGGGCCGCAGCCCATCTTTCCGACCGTCACGTTCAGGCTTCTGATTCATGACCTCGCCGAGCATTTTCACGGCAAGCGCCACTTCCTGGTATTCGTGCACCATGGTCACGAGCTGGACCAGTGGTCCGGAGACCCTGCCGGCCAACATGTTGAAAGCGACCAGCGCGCCGATTGTCATTTCTCCGGCGAAGACATCGAGTGCTCCGACAGAGATGATTCCAAGCGTCATGATCTTCTCGAGAAATCCGGTGAGCGCCTGGGCGCCTGCGGAAATCTTCTCGACACCGAATCGCATGGTCACGGACTGCGCACATCGGCTATCCCAAACCCTGCTCTGCGCTGGCTCCATGCCCAGCGTCTTCACCGTGCGCATACCATGGACTGTTTCGACGAGGAGAGCCTGCCGCGCACCTTCCGCCTGGTAGAGATCGTAAAGACGTCGCCGGAAAGGGCCCATGAGCAGGCCGACAACAGCGCCGCTCGCGGCGGTGAAGGCCAGGACCATCAAAGTCAATTTGACACTGTAGAGCGCAAGGACCGGCAGGAAGACGAACAACGAGAGCGCGTCGAGGGTCGTCAAGAATAGTCGCCCGGTCAGAAACTCGCGGATCCGCGCCGCTTGTTGCATGTGCTTGACCAGTACCCCCGCGGCCACGTGCTCGAAGAAGGTGACTGGCAGCCCGAGGAGATGACCGAACGTCTTCGTCGCAACGCGAATGTCGACCCTGTTGGTCGCATACAGCAGCAAGTAGCGCCGCAGAAAGCCGAATATGGCGTCGAAGACGAGCGCTACGCCTGCTCCTGCCGCGAGTACATAAAGAGTGGTGAAGCTCTCGTGAACCAGAACCTTGTCGATGACGAGCTGGAAAAAGATCGGGACGACGAGGCCCAACGCGTAGAGCAGGATGGCGGCAATGGCGACGTCCCTGAACAGTCGCCATTGAAGAAGCAATTCCGGTACGAACCACCGGAGGCCGAAACTCCTCCGACCATCTTGTGTCAACGGCTCGCGCTTGATCAGGATCGTGTCGCCAGCCCACTGGGCACAGAAGCGGTCGCGATCAACAACCAAGACCTCGTGCTTGCGGTCGGCTAGGGGGTCGAAGATGCTGACGACCTCGGCGCCGTCAGCTCGCCGTCCCGCGCCAAGGACAACGATCCAGTTGCCATTGGCGAGCCTCGCCAACGCCGGATAGGCTTCTCCGAGACGAATCAGCGCGCCCCAATCCAGTTCCGTGCTTCTCGCGCGCAAGCCCGCATCCTTCGCCATGCGCAACAGAAGATTCAACGAGATCGGGGCGGCTACCGCGTAGGCACGCTTTAAGCGCTCGACTGGCAGATCTATGCCATGGTGACCGGAGACCTTGGACAGGCATTCCAATGCCGTCTGCATTGACAATCCGGGCGCGGGCGTATCCGCAACCTGGTCCTTCGCGCCGCCAGCGACGTCCATTTCAGCGGAAATTCGAAGAGACATTCAGAGACCGTGTGTTGGGCGCCAGCGCATCATGTATTCCCGACGCACCGTTGTGCGACTGAACTGACGGATTCTTCCGGACCACGCCCGCGTCAACTAGGCCCTGAAGCGCCTTCTGCATCACATCGACCGAATTGGCGAAGGATTCGACCGAAAAGATCAATCGCTGCGAAAACACTCGCTTGGGGGCATTGTTTGCGTCGCGCTCCGTCGGTGAAAGACTGACCAGATCGACACGAACAATGGTGCCGCTGACGGTAATTTCTTCGATTCCATCGGTATAAAGTTCGGCGTGCATCTTTACGTCTCCTATGCTGCCAGCTGCGGCCTGAAAACTACGTCAACGCCATAGCTCGTTGAGTTGTAGGTGTTGGTCGGGAATAGGCTGTCCGTCCCGTACGCAAACACACCGTTGCCGCCGATCGATGACGACGATGGGGCCGTCAGCGGTCCGTTGGTAATCGCGTTTGCGAGCAGGCCCGGATCGGCCGCGTAATTCCCGGAGGTGTGATAGGACGCGACGTAGGTCATTCCCGGCATGATCGTCACGGGCGTGGCAAAATTGACCTGTTGCCAGCCGTCGGCCGTTTCGCTGGTAAAGGTCGCCGTTGCCAGCAAAGTCCCGGTGCTGCTCCAGAGATCCGCGACGTGGCTGCCCGTGTTGGATGGACCCTTGTAAAAGCGAATGCCGACAATATCGCCCGGGGTGGACGTCTGAAACTTGACGCCAAGTTCCACCGACTGTGGATCATTGGCCGCCACAATGCTGGGCTCATCACTTGCGCTGAACAGGCGCACAGTCGTCGAAGACGCAGCGTTCACATCGAGAGAGACGAGTGCGCTGGCGGTACCACTATGGCCGTCGGAGATGCTGTAGTTGAAGGACGCCGATCCCGTGTAGCCGGCCGTAGGAGTGAAGATCACGCTGTTGCTTTGGGCGTTGAAGCTGGCGACCCCGTTCGTACCGCCGCTCGCACCCGTGATCGTGAGCGTATTGCCGTCCGGATCGGTGTCGTTGGCAAGCAGTACCGAGGCCGGAATCGCAAAGGGGACGTTCTGCGTGGCGTCCAAGCCGCTGTCGTTCGCAGCGACGGGCGACTGGTTGGCGCCGCCGCTCGAGCTGTTGAACACCACATCGACCCAGTAGTTGCTTGCGCTATAGCTGCTGGTCGGCATCAGATTGCTTGTTCCGTAAGTGTAGAGGCCATTGACGCTCGCAGGAGCCGTGAGCGGACCGTTGGTGCGGGCGGTGGTGAAGTAGCTGGTGGTGGAGGCATAGTGGCCGTTGCTGTGATAGCTCGCGACATAGGTGGCGCCGGCCGTGATGGTTACGGGACTGCTGAACGTGACGGTCTGCCAGCCGCTGCTGCCCTCGTTCGTGAAAGTCGCGGTCGCCAGCAGCGCGCCGGTGCTGCTCCACAACGATCCCGTATGAGTGCCGAGGTCATTTGCACTCTTGAAGTACTTGATGCCGGTAATCGTGCCTGCCACGGAGGATGTGAATTGCACGCCGAGATTGACCTGAGATGTGTCCCCATTGGATCGCAGTGCGGGGGTGTCCGAACTCGAGAACAGGCTCACCGTTGACGGAACTGCCGACACTGCGATATTGAATGTCTCACTGCTCGTGAGATTGCCCAGATCGGCAGCAGAGACCGTAACGCTGAGCGTGCCAACGTTCGCAGACGTCGGCGTGCCGCTAAAGGTACGGGTCTGAGCATTGAACGTGAGCCAGGCGGGAAGGGCCGAAGTTGCGGCGTAGGTGAGCGTGTCGCCGGCATCGACATCGGTGAAAGTGCCGGCGGGCAGCGTCAGAGAGAACACGGAGCCCACGGTCGCAGCCTGGCTTCCGGTCTGGATCGCCAGCACCGGCGCGTCGTTGGCGCCGTGAATGGTGACACTAAGGGTGGTCGACGATGCGACGCCGGCGGCGTCCCGCATCGTATAGTTGAAGACATCGCTCAGCGTATTACTCGACTGCCGCAGGGCCTGCACGGCCGCATCGTTCTCGTTCACCGTATAGGTGAAGGCACCTGAGGCACTGAGCAAGAGCGTGCCGTGTGCGCCCGCGAGAGGCGTATTGAATATCCCGTTGGTCGAGCCGAAGCTGAATGCAGTGACGGTCTTGGTGTCGCCGGAATCGGGATCGATATCGTTGGTCAGCACGTTGCCGATGGCGGGCGAACCGCCAGTGCTGTTGTTCGCGCCGCCCTTCTCGGTCGCATCCGCGCCGTCAGCAACCGCGGTTGGCGGCGTATTATTGGCGGCGGTGGAACCGTTGAAGACAACATCGACCCAATAGTTGGAAGATTTGAAGCTGTTCGTCGGGAACGCGCTTCCGGCTCCGTAAATATAGACTCCGTTGCTGCCGGCCGGTGCCGTCAACTGGCCGTTGGTAAGCGACGTCGCGAAATAGTTCTGGGTACCGGAATAGTTGCCGTTGGTGTGGTAGGACGCGACGTAGGTGGTGCCTGCCGTGATCGCGACGGGGGAGGAGAAGTTGACCTGTTGCCAGCCGCTGGCGGTCTCGCCCGTAAACGTGGCGGTTGCAAGCAGCGTTCCGGTCGAGCTCCAGAGATCCGCAATATGGGAACCGGTATTGAGCGATCCCTTGTAGAAGCGCAGGCCCGTGATCGTCCCGTTCACCGATGCGGTAAACTTGACGCCGACTTCGACCGGGCTGCTATCACCGGAATTGGGAACGCTCGGCGCATCGCTCGTGCCGAACAGGCTCTGCGCGGAGGCCGGATAATTGACCTTGAGCGACACCTGGCCGGACCCGCTTTGGCCGCTCGTGTCCGTGATCGTGTAGCTGAAACTCGCCGCCCCGGCATAGCCGGCGGTGGGCGTGAAGGTGAGGGTCTGGTTCTGGGAATTGTAGCTTACGCTTCCATTGGCCGCGTTGCTGACGCTGGTGAGCGAGAAAGCCAATCCGGACGCGTTGGTATCGTTCGCGAGCAGCGTCGATGCCGCAATATTCAGCACGCCATTTTGGCTAACCGTGAAGCCGCTGTCGGCATTCGCTTGCGGCGCGCTGGTTGCGGCGGAGCCGTTGAAGACGACATCGACCCAATAGTTCGAGGATTTGAAGGTATTTGTCGGGAACGCGCTTCCGGATCCGTAGGCATAGACCCCGTTGCTGCCGGCCGGAGCCGTCAACTGGCCGTTGGCAAGCGATGTCGTGAAATAGTTCTGGGTACCGGAATAATTGCCGTTGGTGTGATAGGACGCGACGTAGGTGGTGCCTGCCGTGATCGCGACGGGGGTGGAGAAGTTGACCTGCTGCCAGCCGCTGGCGGTCTCGCCCGTGAACGTGGCGGTTGCAAGCAGGGTTCCGGTCGAGCTCCAGAGATCAGCAATATGGGGACCCGTATTCGACGATCCCTTGTAGAAGCGCAGGCCGGTGATCGTCCCGTTCACGGATGCGGTAAACTTGACGCCGACTTCGATGGGACTGGTATCGCCGCCATTGGGGACGCTCGGCGCATCATTGGTGCCAAACAGGCTCTGCGCCGAGGCCGGATAATTAACCTTGAGCGACACCTGGCCGGTGCCGGTTTGGCCGCTCGTGTCCCTGATCGTGTAGGTGAAACTCCCCGCCCCGGCATAGCCAGTGGTGGGCGTGAAGGTCACGGTCTGGTTCTGCGAATTGTAGCTTACGCTTCCATTGGCCGCGTTACCGACGCTGGAAATCGAGAAAGTCAGCCCGGACGGGTTGGTGTCGTTCGCGAGCAGCGTTGATGCCGCAATGTTCAGCACACCATTTTGGCTGACCGTGAAACCACCGTCGTCACGAGCTTGCGGCGACGTCTGGCCTGAATCGCTGAAGACGACGTCCACCCAGTAATTCGCGGCGTCGATCGAGGACGCGTTGCTGGGGAAAGTCGGGTTACTGCCGTAGGCATAGACGCCGTTGAGGCTGCTACCGGGCGCGGTGAGCGCACCTTTCGTAATGCCGTCATAGTCGATGAAATAGAAGTCCGTCGAGGAATAGTGGCCGGTGTTGGTGTGATAGGAGGCGACATACGTGACTCCCGCTTGAACATTGACAGGCGTCGCGAAATCAACCTGCTGCCAGCCGCTCGCTGTTTCGTTGCTAAAGGTGGCGCTCGCGAGTAGCGTGCCGTTGGTGGTCCAGAGATCGCCGATGTGGGTGCCGGTATTATCAGGCGCCTTGTAGAACCGAATGCCGGTGATCTTGCCCGACGCGGTAGGAACGAATTTGAGGCCGACTTCAACTGCGCCGGAATCGCCGTTTGAAATCACCGCAGGCGTGTCGGTCGGACTGAAGAGCGACAGGCTGGAAGACGGCGTGACCGTGTAGGTCGTGCCCGTACCAGGTGTTTGCAGGTTCAGGCTGTCGTCGATCGCCCTGGTCTTGAGACTATATGTCCCCTGGGCGCCTGTGATGAACGTATATGACCACGTCACGTTCGCCGCGCCGACGTTGCTGTTGGTTGGATGCCAGGTTGTTCCACCATCCGTGGAGATTTCGACGCCGGCAATCTTTCCAGCCGCGTCAGCAGCCGTACCCGTCACCGTGATCGATTGCCCTTCGACAACGCTGGTAGCCGAGAGATTGCTGATCGCAGAGGTCGGCGCCGTAGTGTCTGTGGACCGGATCGCGGCCACCAGGTTCGCCTGCAGCGTCGCCGGCTGAACCCCCATGTCGGCGAAGAGGTTGACCATCGCCTGCTGGACATTTGGGTCCACTGGAGTCGCAGGTCCGTCGTGGTCGCTGGCAAGCGCCCACGGCCAGTTGATTGAACCGGCTGAGAATATCAGTGCGCCACTAACGGGATCCCGATGCAGCACGAGATTGTGGGTCGCCGTGCCTGCTCCGAACGTGTTGCCGTAATCAAGCAGATACTTTCCGTCCACATTGACTGTCGAAGACGAGACACTGACCAACCCCGCCGGACGGAATCCGTTGTCCGGCGCGACGTCCCATTCAACGCCCAATAGGCCGGGTACGAGCGAGGCGGTCTGTCCGGGTGAGGTTTGCGCGACGGCCGTATTGCGCCAGAAGCGCAACTGGGTCATCGAGTACGGTATCGTGATCGTATCGTACCGGAATGCGTTGACCGCAAACAATGTACCGGTCAATTCATTCGAGGGAAGAGGAGCACCGAACCGCGGGTCAGAGTAGTTGCCGGTCGCCTGTCCTGATGGATCAATCAGCGCATTTGCGTGCGTATCCTTGTAGCTGATGAGCGTGCGGTTGGCTGTTCCACTGCCATCGATGCTGGGTGCCAATCTTGTTTTCCAGAAAATTTCGTTGGCTGTGAGAAACGCAAGGTTCACACCAGCGTGCGCTGCGGCCTCTACGTTGGCGCGCTGAGCTTCGGTCCAGTACTCGTCATGCCCCGCGTCCATGAAGACTTTGTGATTGAGCAACAACGAGCCGTTTGTCGCAGCATCGATTCCGGAAATGTAAGAAACATCGTAACCGTTCTGCTCGAGCCAATAGATGGCCGCAATCTCAGCCGTGAACGGAGAGTCTCCCCCCTCGGAGAAGGTTCCAGTGCCGTCACGCGTCACCAGCGGGCGATTGTAACTGACCGCGTAGGCCGATCCGTTGACGCCCGGTCCGTTTCCGAAATAAAGGTTGGCCCCTCCCCAACCGTTGTAGGCTTGCCAGTCCTCATCACTCGTCTGCAGAACGATATCGCTGTGCGACGCGTCGTTCCGTATGATGAACGGGATCTGGAATATCTCGGTGCCGTTGATGACGTTGGCGATGTAGACGCCCGAGGCCGCATCGGTTGGCACGCTCCAGGAATCGGTTACGCTCCAGTTGCCGGCATCGACGAGACCGGTCGACGGATCACGTAGTGCAGCGGGTTGGACGACCGCGGCTCCGGCCTGATGCTGCAGGCTCGTAACCAGCCTGGCACCATCGCCGCCGTAATAGCCTAGCCGGTAAACATCGACGTGATAGTTCGGGTTGCCCGTCAGATTGTTGATCTTGAATTGGACCGTCCCGCCGACATTGGTGCTGATTGCTGTCGCAAATCCCTGGGTCAGGGTCGAATTATCGCCTGGCTGGATCTCCCAGACACTTCTCGGCGTGCCTGGCTTCTGGTTTTCCAGTACGGTGGGATTCGTGGGTGGATCGGAGACAATAGTGCCTCCCTGCCCATCGCTCTTGAAATTCCAATTCAGGTCCATCCCCGAAAACAGCAAGGTGGCACTTGCGGCACCGTTGCTGAAATCGACCACGCTGATATTCGAACTGTTGTCGTAGTGGACGGTTGCCGACATCGAGGATGTGAAGGGTAGATCCTTCAGGTCGATGAGGTTCCCCGGCGAAAGCGGCGCCCCCGGGGACGAACCTGCGATCAACCCGTGGAACCTGGCCGACTGATCGAGGACCAGCGTGCCAGCTTCCGTGTCGAACGACACGGTTATGCCGGAGAACGATCCATTCAAGAACTGCCCCGAAACCGAAGCTCCGATCTCCAGGATCGCCTTGTCTGCAATTTCGAAAGATCCCGTGCCTTTGACGTCGCCCTTAAAGTCCCCTGTAGCAATGCGATTGCCAAGGAACGCCCCAACTTCGACAGTCCCGTTGTTCAGTACATCGCCTTCGACGACAAAGGGCGACCCGGCACCGATCGAAAGCGTCGCGCCTGCATCAACGACCAGGCTCCCAATATCAACACGGGCAGTGCTGGTGACGACATACGCTCCCGCCGCATCGAGCACCGCGGAGTCAATGACCCCTGGGACGCCGGCGCTCCAGTTCGTAGCGGCATTCCAGACCCCGTCGCTCGAATTGGTCCAGTGGGTGGAGCTCGGCGTCGAAACCGATGATGATGTCGGCGGCGTCCGCTCATTTTCCACAGTTGAGATCGTCGGGACCAAGCCCTGATGGCGGCTCGTCAAAGACGTCGAAGACAGCAGAGCAGACAATCGCGACTGGAAAGATGGGAAGAGACGGGGCAAGGCGCCGCGCAAGTCTGGCAGATCGCCCGAGCGGGCCCCAGACGACGCGCGGGCGAAACCGGCGTCCCCAACTGGAAGCGGCAGACGCGAATCCTCGCTCGCCGAGGGATCAGCAAACGGTTGGCTCCAGAGGACGGATGGATCGGGGCCATCGAACGCATTCCAGAACGCCGATTCTGGCCAAAAGGCGGGGGTAAGTTCCCCTGGGAAAACGGCCCGGGCTCCCCGACCAAAGACGTTCGCCTTTTGCACAAGCATGGCTAAACCGATTAATTAAACGAACCTTATCGATTTAATTCTATTTTAAACCGTCCGTCAATTCAATGTGCACATCATTCAGGTGATTTATAATTATCGGCTTGGTACCGCTATTATTGCGAAGCGTAATGCGGCAGCCGAGTGATTTCGTTCAGATATTTGCCATAACCGCTCTTCTCCAGCGGCTGCGCGAGCGCTAGCACCTGATCACGATTGATGAAGCCGAGTCTGAAGGCGACCTCCTCGAGGCAAGCAATCTTCATTCCCTGCCGCTTTTCTAGGGTTTGCACGAACATCCCTGCGTCGACGAGAGACTCGAACGTGCCGGTATCCAGCCAGGCAAACCCCCGCCCCATGCGCTCGACGTGCAGCGCGCTGGCCGAAAGGTAGCGCATCTGAAGATCGGTAATCTCGAGCTCTCCGCGGGGCGATGGCTCGACGCGACGAGCGTAGCGGACAACCCGGTTGTCGAAAAAATAGAGCCCCGTAATTGCCCAGTTCGAAGCCGGTCGTTTGGGTTTCTCCTCGATCGAGACAGGGCGGTCCGCCTCATCAAACGCGACCACGCCATATCGTTCTGGGTCTCGCACGTGATAAGCGAAAACCGTGGCTCCTTCTTCACGTCCCGCCGCCTTGGCAAGCAGTTCACTCAGGCCATCGCCGAAGAAGATATTGTCCCCAAGCACCATCGCCACACGATCGCTTCCGATGAAATCGGCACCAACGATGAAGGCGTCCGCGAGACCGGCGGGACGGGCTTGTTCGGCGTAGCTGAGCCGAATGCCCCATTGGCTCCCGTCGCCCAGCAACCGCTCGAACTGACACCGGTCGGACGGCGTGGTGATAATCAGAATTTCGCGGATCCCTGCCAACATCAGAGTCGACAGGGGATAATAGATCATGGGCTTGTCATAGATCGGGAGCAACTGCTTGCTGACGACGCGCGTGATCGGATAGAGGCGCGTTCCGCTGCCGCCAGCAAGCACGATTCCCTTCAGCATTGGTTTCTCCTTCTCCGGCTAGCTGATCGAGACAGGCTTCGAGCGAATGGCGCCAGGGCGCCAATCGAATCCCGAACACGCGTTCGGCCTTGGATGAGTCGAGGCGCGAGTTTCGAGGCCGACGCGCAGCGGTCGGAAACTCTTCCGTCGAGATCGCCTCGAGCGCCGGAATCCGCTCTCCGCGACGGGAGCGCGCGTCGAAGATCGCCTGCGCAAAGTCGTACCAGTTCGTCTCGCCTCCGCCAGCAAGGTGGAAGATGCCGGCCGTCGCCCTGCGATCGTCCGTTACTGACCGTTCTGCGATCCGAAGCACGGCCTCCGCGAGGTCGAATGCATAGGTCGGATTTCCATGTTGGTCCCGAACAACCCTCACAATGGGCTGGCTCTCACATAGCCGCAGCATCGTTCGAACGAAGTTGCTGCCATAGGGAGAGTAAATCCACGAGCTCCTGATCACGGTTGCGAGCGGGTGCGCGGCCAAAACAGCAGCCTCGCCGGCGAGCTTCGACGCGCCGTAGACATTCAACGGCGCGGGAATGTCACTTTCGTCGTAGGCATCCGGTTTCGCACCGTCGAACACATAGTCGGTCGAGAGATGGATGAGTGGAATGTTCATCTGCCACGCGACATCTGCCAGCGCCGCCGCACCGTCGCGGTTGATGCTGAACGCTTTCGCTGCTTCGGATTCGGCCTGATCTACCGCGGTGTAGGCTGCCGTATTGATGATCGCAGTCGGCGCGACCGACGCGATGAGCTTGTCGATCCCCTCGCGGTCCTCCAGATCGAGCTCTCGACGCCCGAGGGCCACCACAGGCAGACCGCGCATTGCACCGAGATCAAGAAGACACCTTGCCAATTGACCATTCCGTCCGGCGATGAGGATGGGTCGATCTGTCATCTTCACCTCAGTGTTGGGCAGCCAGGAGACCCAGACGCGCGCCGTCATAGACACCGCAGCGAGCACGCTCCCACCATGCGCGATTCTTGAGATACCATCCGACGGTTTCGGCCAGCCCCTCTTCAAAGGTTCTCGTCGGTTCCCAACCAAGTTCGCGATGTGCCTTCGACGCGTCGATCGCATAGCGCGCATCGTGTCCCGGACGATCCGGCACGAACGTAATAAGAGATCGTCTTGCTCCCGCGCCCGGTGACAATCGATCCAGCACGTCGCAAATCTGGGTGACGACCTCCAAGTTGGATCGCTGGCTATCTCCTCCAAGATTGTACTTCTCGCCCGGTTTCCCATCGTACAGCAGTCTTATCAAGACGGTGGCATGATCATCGACGTGAAGCCAGTCGCGAATATTTCTGCCGTCGCCATAGACTGGTAGAGGCTTCCGGTCGATCGCATTGAGGATTGTCAGCGGAATGAGCTTTTCCGGGAACTGGTACGGCCCGTAGTTGTTCGAGCAATTCGATACGATGACGGGCAGTCCGTAGGTTCGAAACCACGCGAGCGCGAGGTGGTCCGAGGCGGCCTTGCTGGCCGAATACGGCGAACTGGGCCTGTAGGGCGTGTCCTCGCGAAACAAGTCGTCGGGCCCTAGTGAACCGTAGACTTCGTCCGTCGATACATGGATGAAGCGGAATTTCTTGCGTCTCAGAAGCGGCAGGTGCTCATAATAGGTCCTGGCGGCCTCCAACAGCGTGTAGGTGCCAACTATATTGGTGTTGACGAAGGCGTCGGGCCGGGTGATCGAACGGTCGACGTGGCTTTCTGCGGCCAGATGTATAACCGCATCCGGCTCGTAATCGGCGAATGCGAGATCCATAACCTCGCGATCGCAGATGTCGGACTGCAGGAACGCATAAGATTCCCGCGTCTCGATGCTCGCCAGCGCGGCTGGGTTGGCTGCGTATGTCAACTTGTCGACGTTGATGACTGCGGCACCAGTCTGCAACACCAGACGGCGACACACCGCAGAACCGATAAAGCCCGCTCCGCCGGTCACCAGGATACGCATTCTACTCGTCTCCACTACTCAAAAGCGAAACCAAGCTGATTAAACGCAGGAAGGGTTTGGTCCTTTGGCGACACCTGAGCCTGAGAGATTGTCACGGGCCACTTGATCGCTAGCGTCGGATCAGCCCAATAGACGCCGCCGTCGTGGCTCGGGGCGTAGACCTGGTCGACCTTGTACAAGACGACGGTCTTGGGTTGCAGCGTACAGAAGCCATGCGCGAACCCCTTCGGAATGAACACCTGCTCACCGCTTTCACTATCCAACTGGATGGCGATATGCTTGCCGAAGTTGGGCGATGACCGCCGGAGATCGACGGCAATATCGAGAATGGCCCCGTTCAACACCCGTATGAGTTTCGCCTGGGCGAAGGGCGGTCGCTGGAAGTGCAGGCCACGCACCGTGCCGATCCGGTCTGAGCTGGACTGATTGTCCTGCAGGAAGTCGTGCAGGATACCCTTTTCGGCAAAAGCTGATCGCTGGAAGGTCTCACAGAAGTAGCCGCGGCCGTCGGCAAACCGATCTGTTCGAACTACTTTGACATCAGGGATCGCCAAGGATCGCAGTTCCAGCATTAGGTACTCCTGCCGGCCCTCACTTCAGAATCGGATTTTCCATGCGGGGCGCATAATCCCCGATGGAATTAATTCTTTGCCAGGCCAGCCCGCCTCTAACCATCGCATTATTTTTGATAAAACACTGGATAGACCGCAAGCAATTGAAATACCGCACTGTTTTCCCGCATTCGATCAAAACTGACGCGCTACTTTATTTTCACTCTCGTTTCAATTAATATATGATTCATTTAATTTGGCAAGAAGATTTTTATAAGGTATATAATCCCTCGCCGCCCGTACGTCCTTTAAACGCTGGTCTGCGGGCGGGCGGCCTCAACGTGGCTCAGTCGGATAGGTACGTGATGCTCCAGAACAATCTTCAACACACGGATAAACTGCGGCTGGCGGTGAACGGGCTTGCTCAACCCGTCCAGGCAGACAGCGGAGGGATCAACGACGTCATCAATTTCGCTATCGGGCTTCTGCGACGCCAATATCTCGTGATCCTTGTCACTGCTGGGCTCATCACTGCGGCCAGCGTGCTCTATCTCCGGCTGGTATCTCCAACCTATACGGCGCAGGTTCAGATCCTGTTAGCCAATCCAAAGCCCCAGTTTGTCCAGCAGCAATCGCTCGTCGCCGAGCCGGCATTCGATCTCAGTCAGATCGAGACCCAGCTTCAGCTCCTGAGATCAAGGGCAATTGCGGTTGCGGTAATCGACCAGTTGAAACTGACGGACGATCCGGACTTTAAGGCGTCGGGGCCATCTCTACAGTCGCTCTGGCAGCGAATCCGATCATTCGCCTCGAATGGACCGAAGAAGGAAGGGCCGTCGGATACGCAGGGCGAACCATCGGACTCTATAGTAGACGCATTTCTCAGCCGGCTTTCAGCGGGACGTATCGGGTACAGCAACATAATTGAGATCAGTTTCAATTCGAGCAACGCGGTTCGGGCCGCGGAGATCGTCAACGCCGTAGCCAAGGCCTATGTTGCGGACCAGCTCAACGCAAAGTTCGACGCAAATCGCAGGGCAACAAGCTGGCTGCAGGAGAGGCTGCGCGACCTTGGTGACCAGGCCCTCACTGCACAACGGGCCGTCGACGTCTACAAGGCCCAGAACAATATTGTTTCTCTGGATGGAAAGCCCATCGACGAGCAGCAGATCACGGAGATCAACAATCGATTGGCTGCCGCACGCGCCCAGACCTCTGAGGCCACGGCCAAATTGGCTCGCTATCAAACTCTCCTTACCTCGTCCGATCCGAAAAATCCGGCCTCGATGGCCAATCTGGATGCCGTCGGGGCCGATGCGCTGAACAGTCAGATCATCACGGGGCTGCGCCAGCAGTATCTAGAACTCATGAGACGCGAGGCCGAGTTGTCCGCCAGGGTCGGTCGCGACCACCTAGCAGTCGTCAATGTCCGGAACCGCGCGCGAGAATTTCGTGTCTCCATTTTCGACGAAGTCAGGAGACTTGCCGAAGTCAGCCGAAGCGAGTTCGAACTTGCCAAACAGCGCCAGGAAGAAGTCGAAAAGCAGCTGTCCAAGGCCGTTTCGCAGTCTCGTTCAGTCAATTCTGCCGAGTTGACTATCAAGGATCTAGATAGCCGGGCGAAGGGCTTGCGTAGCCTGTACGAGACCTTCTTGCAGCGTTACATGGGCTCCGCACAGCAGGAGACATTTCCTGTCTCAGAAACGCGGGTCCTTTTTCCCGCTTCGCCGCCGCCAAGCAAAAGCAAGCCAAAGACAAGGCTGGTACTGGCGCTGGGCATCCTTGGCGGTCTTGGAGTGGGCATCGGCTTGGCGCTCCTCAGAGACCTCATGGACCGCGTCTTTCGTACCTCCTCCCAGCTGGAAACTGTGTTGGAATTGCCTTGCCTATCTTTGGTCCCGTTGTTACCGGCCCGCAAGTCTCCGAAGCCGTCAGTTCGACTCCTGAAAACCGATGATGATAACCAGCAGCGGATAGTTTCGTCTCCAACCGCAATTCACCGGACCGTAGTCGGGATGCCGCTATCTCGATATACCGAGGCAATTCGTTCTATCAAGCTGGCCATCGACCACAATCCAGCGAAAATCTGCTCCCAGGTCATCGGCATTACCTCGGCCCTCCCGAATGAGGGGAAGACTACGATTGCGGCCTCGCTCGCGCAATTGATCGGGCACACCGGCAAGAGAGCCATCATCGTCGACTGTGACCTTAGGAATCCTTCACTAACAGCTATCTTTGCGCCCAAGGCTGTCAGCGGAATCATCGAAGTTGCAAACGGAACCCGGTCCCTCGCGGACGCCATTTGGCGGGATCCGACAACCAACCTTGCATTCCTGCCCGCTGTGCGGCGGGGACCCCTGCTTCACACCAGCGAAATTCTCTGCGCGGACGCGATAAGCAAGCTGTTCGACCGTTTGCGAGCTGACTATGACTACGTCATCGTCGACCTTCCTCCCCTGACCCCGTTGGTTGATGTCCGAGCCACTTCATCTCTCATTGACTGCTACATTCTGGTTGTTGAATGGGGCCGTACCAAAATAGATGTCGTGCAGCACGCACTGCACACAGCACCCAACATTCACGAGTCGCTGATTGGGGCAGTACTCAGCAAAACCGATACCAAGGCAATGGCTCGATATGACGGTCATCGGAGCTACTATTATCATGACAGCCACTACATCCGTTATGGACTTTCCGGCTCTTGAAGGCGTCTCGTAGCGGCCTCCGCGTTCTCCGGCCAGTGGATCGGCGGAGTGGCCGCACTACACGATGAGGTTCACATGATTATCCGCCTTGTCATGTTGGCCGAGTTAGTGGCGATTACCGCGGCGCTCGCGATGCCGGAAAGCCTGCAAAGCTGGGTGTTGGCATCCTTCGTACTTGCAACGGCCGCACTAGTTGTAGCGATCTTTCCATCGTCCACCTCCCTCGGGCTCTCCAAGCTGCTCCGGCCCGGTCTCGTCGTTGTACTCGTGGCTCCGGTGCTCTGGATGGCATTACAGGCAGTGCCGATGCCCATGGGCACATTCGGCAATCCCATTTGGGCCACTGCATCGGCCGCCCTGAACGAGTCGCTCGCCGAAATAGTCACAGTCGATACCAGGGCTACTATGGTCTCGCTCTCGCAGTATTGTGCAGTGCTCGCCGCGGCCCTCCTCACCGCGGTCATCGCGCTTGATCGATACCGCGCGGCGCAAGTCCTTCATATTCTCCTGTCGATAGCCACGATAGCCACTGCTATGTGGTTCGGTAAGGAAACAACTGGTATCGCCGGGCCCGATGGCTCAACCGTCGCTGTGCTCGGCGTTTTGCTCTCCTGGGCGACGGCAATACGAGCGGTCGATCAGCTACGACGGCACAGTCGGCCCGGAACAATCGCGCCAGCCCCGCTCCCTGCTCTGTTCGCGGCGATCATCGCAATCATCGTCTGCCTGGCCGCGCTGCTCAGCCGGGCCAACTCTACCGCCGTCGTTTCTGCCCTCCTCGGATCAGGAATCTTGCTATCGGTATTCGCTATTCGCAGGTGGTTCTTGGGCTTGTGGGGTACCGCCGGCATTTTCGCAACAGCCGCAATATTCTCTATTGCCAGCGTCACGGTCATTCCGTTCAGAACGAACACCGATCTGACAATCGCCTTGTCAACGAGCAGCCAGATCGCGACAGAACGGATGCTGCAGGACGTCGCGCCGGCAGGATCCGGTGCGGGCGCTTCGGCGGTCCTCTTGCCGATTTATCGCGACGTTGGAACCGGCGCCACGCGAGAAAGGCCAACCGCCGCCGCAGCCATCGTTATAGATATGGGCTGGGCCTTCCTTTGCGGTCTCGTAATTATAGCAATGCTCGGCGCCTGCATTCTGGTCAGGCGTTCCCTTTCTCGAGCTTACGATTACGTGTACCCGGCCCTGGGCGCCGGCGCTTCGATGGCGCTGACGATGCTAGCGTTTGCCGACCACGGAATTCTGGGTTTGGGCGCGTCGCTTTTGGTCGCTGCGATTTTTGGACTGGCGTTCGCTCAAAGCCTCCCCGGCGCGGGCCGAGACGCCATGTCCGCGGAATGGAAGGCGTCTTCGGAGCGGATGGCAGGTCCGGCTCCGGCGTCGCCTCCAAAGTTCGCGTCATCATTAACCGCCATTTGGCCCCGTGCTGCCCTGATGCTGCTTGGAATCGCGCTGATCATGCAGGCAGTATGGATGGTCCCTCCCGAGTGGTATCTCGGTGGTCAATCGTCTTTGTCGACAGCCCTATCGACAATAGCACCACGGCCGTATGGGATCTCGAAACAGGTTTCAGTTGCGGCAGCACGTGAAGATTTATCTCCCCGGGGAGAAGCGAGATCCAGCTTGGATTCGGCACCAGCTGCGGACGAGCAAAAGACGGATTCTCCAGCGGCTTCAAAAGTGTTTGCTCGTGCATTGCGCTCTTCGCCGCTCCGCGGCGACATTTGGCTCTTGCTCGCAGCCGCATCGAAGCACAATTTGGCTCAGTCTAGCACGGCAGCGATGCTCAAGATGTCGTGGTACACCGCGCCCAATGAGTTGGATCTGCTTCCGTTGAGGCTGTCCGTCGCGCTTGCTACAGATGCAGTGCTACGGGACTTCGAGTTCCGTGACTTGATCAAACGAGACGTCAGCCTCGTCGTTACGCATCAGCCTATCGTGAGCCCAGTGCTTGCGGCCGCATACCGGTCGGCTTCGGCCGACGGGAAGGTCTATCTCGAGAGCCTGATTTCAGAGCTGGGTCCGTCGTACCTCGACAAGATACACGCGCGGAACTCCCGACAGGGATCTCGGTAAATTCCTCTGAGCGTCACGGAACGTTAGATAGCCAAGGCCGGGATTTTTTTCTTGATAAATTCAGTTAATTAATAATATATTAAATATTAACTCACTGGTGTCCGAGAATGAACTTCGTGAACCGACATTTTCCCGATCGGGAGGTTACGGATCGGGTCAGTCCGGGGCCGGCAGTGTCCCGCCATCAGAAATGGCCTCTCCGTTATGACTCGGTTGAATACGTGGCGCTCTGCGCGGATATTGCGACCATTTTGTTTGCGAGCGTCGCTTCTACATTGCTGCATCAGGCTAAAAATGGACAAGCCGCAGGCGACTTGAGCGCTGCAACTGGCTTGGCGCTGGTCAGCGCGGCTTATCTCGTTTGCGTGCTGAAGGCCCAGGGCCTTTATCAGCCAGTTGAGCTCCTCGCCCTCCGAAACCAAATACGCGCCGTCTGTATGGCTTGGACGTCGTTGTTGCTCTTCATTTGGGCCGTGTCCGGCTTTGCGGTTCGCCCGGAGTCTTCTCAGCAAGCAGCCCCGCTTTTCGCCGTCTTGGGCCTCGGCTTGCTTATGGCCGAGCGGTGGGGAGTCAAGGCGCTTCTCGGAAGGGGACTCAGCGGCAGAAAGTTCGCCGAGACAAATATTGTTCTGATCAGCGATCAACCACTATCGAAGAACGCGGGGTTATCTGAAGCGCTCGCCATGCACGGTTATTGCGTCAAGGGACGGTTCAGCTTGCCTCCAATGGGCTTTGGTCCTGTCTGTCGAAGGCGGCTCACCGCCCGCGTGATCGATCACATTCGCAGTTGCCAGCTTGAGCAGGTGGTGGTGGAAGCTAAGCCGGAACGATGGCACGAACTTCGGGCCCTCATTGCCGATTTACGGGTATTGCCGTTCCCGATCATGTTTGTGCCGGTCGGCACACCATCCGAATTGCTTCGACATCATACGCGAAGTCTTGGAAGCGCCGTTTGTGTAGAACTTCAGCCCGGCCCCCTCACACGGCTGGAATGCGCGACGAAGCGGATGATTGATATTATTGGCGCGGGACTCGGGTTGGCGATACTTGCGCCGCTGCTTGCGTTGGCCGCGGTCGCGATCAAACTGGATTCTCCAGGCCCCATATTCTTTCGGCAGAAACGCTGTGGCTTCAACGGCCGGACCTTCTTGATCCGCAAGTTCCGGACCATGCATGTGCTCGAGGACGGGCCCGTGATCCTTCAGGCTCACCACGCCGATCGACGTGTCACCCGCGTCGGCAAATGGTTGCGGCGGTCAAGCTTCGATGAACTGCCACAGTTGCTAAATGTTCTTGACGGCAGCATGTCGCTTGTGGGTCCGCGTCCCCATGCCTTGGCCCACGACGGGGAATTTGACAAGCTCGTGCGAAACTACGCGTTTCGCCGCAGGGTCAGGCCAGGACTGACCGGATGGGCCCAGATCCACGGCTGCCGCGGTGCAACACCCACAGCGTCCATGATCGAAGCACGTGTACAATACGATCTCTGGTACATCGACAATTGGAGTCTTCGGCTGGATCTCGCAATCGTGTTGCAGACTCCGATGGAGGTCTTGCGGGGCCGCAACGCCTACTAGGCGCGATCCCCGCTCAAAGCGCCAACGTGCGCCAGCCCGCTGGCGCAGCGACGCTTCACGCCCGCTGCCGAAGCTTCGGAGCCGCTGCCCCTATGCGAAACTCCTCGATCCGTCGGCCGGATTTCATGGCAGCAACCAACCACCGCGGCCGCTTGCCACGTCCTGACCAGGTTTCAGAAGTCTGGGGGTTGCGATATTTAGGCAGCACGCGCGGATATTTGCGCCTCTGCTTGCCGGTCGGGGAGACGGCCGGCCCGCCTGTTTCGAACACGGCCATTCCCCCTCCGAGAACCGCCAGGCGCTTCTCCAGTTCCTGCTTTTCTGCCTTGATCCGATCCGACAAAATGCCGCTAATTTCCTCATGAAGCGACCATAGATCGTCCAGAGACATCGCTTCTAGTTCGAGCTTCTTGGTCGACATGCTAGCATCCTGTAGTTGCGCCCATTTAATATTGTCCCGGTCGGCTAATCAAGAACCAAGTGGTCAGCTTAAACAAAAATATTTGGAACCGAACGGCAAGTTCGTGCTCCACATAACTGCGCCGCTGGTTCTAATCAAGACAAAAAAATGAACTTATCCGCTCAATTTAATAGTGGCCAAAGTAACATTACGCGCCTTACGTGCACCGATGCCCCGACTCAAGTGAAGAACGACACGTTAAGCCGGGCCTGGGATCAATCTGCCACGCCGCACTTTCGACAAATATGCTCGGCATCCGAGGCCGCGTTGCATCGTTCTTACCCTCGGCAACAGGGAGCGTACGACTCAGTTACCCTCAGCGCGAGCCATCGCAGCTGGATTTGTGGCTTCAGGCCTGGATATCAATCAATCTAGCCGCGGCAGCGATGAACCGGCCGATCGCTTCCTGAAGGGCGCCCCAGAGGGCAATCGTAACATCCAATGTTTCTCGTCTGGCTCGCATTAAAAACTGATGAAAATAATCCTCGCAATTAATAATTAAATAATATATTATTATTTATTGTCACGCCAATTTGAAAGACCAGCCTTGGACCTATCCGTATTTTGCGCTCGAAAACGATACTCGGCGTGGAGATGACAAGGTAGTCGGGAGCGTGAGTTGAACGGTGACGAGAATGCTATGCGCAGGCAAGATCTCGAAGCCATGGATTTTGAAGAACTATGGCTCCTCCACGAGGAGCTAACAAAGATTCTTGCTGAAAAGATCACGGCCGAAAAGCGGGAACTGGAGAAGCGCCTGGCGCAACTCAATCAACCGGAACAGGTCGGTGGGCCCGAAAGCGGGGCGGCAGAGATGGGCCTAGGCCAGCCTCCCCGCCGCAAATACCCAAAGGTCGTACCGAAATACTTCAACCCTCTCAAACCGACAGAAACTTGGTCCGGGCGTGGCAAACAGCCGCGCTGGCTGGTCGCCGCACTACAATCCGGGCACACATTGGAGGAGTTCAGGATTCACGAGAACGGTGAAGCCTCCAACCAGAATGCTGGTGGTCAGGGGCACTGATTGCCCTACCACTGCAAATCCCCGCATGCGCAAAGTCGTTGGATCCAGGGAAGCTGGCGCCCGGTCGGAACGCGGCCAATTGAGGTCGTTCGCTTCGGAGCTGCCGCCCTAACGGAGCGGCTTGTGATTTTAGGCCTTCCCTGCGCGCACCGCGACGGCCGCCTTCAACAGAAACTGCAGGGTTCCCATCCTCGGCAAGGACCACAATCCACGCCGGCGCGCCGTGGGTTGGATGGTGTCATTCGCCACCTTCCGGTAGTTTCCGAGATCCAGCATCATCATTGCGAGGAAGGGCACGCGCGTGGCTGGAAATCGTGCTTGCATCAACTGTCGCATGAACTGCAGACGGGGAATCAGCCGAGAGCGCAACTCTTGCGGAATCTCGACGCCAAGTAACTCAGCAAGAGCAAACAGCTGGGTTTCAACCGCGTTCTTCATCAATTCGCCCGAGACAAGAGAGGCAAGCTCTTTCCAATCCAGGCCCTCGGCGGAATTGCTCATATCGCGCAATTCAACTAGGTGCCGCAGGTCGAGGTCGCCCAGCCAATAACCGTAGTCTTGAAATTGATCATGGATGATCAACATGAGCGCGCGGTAGGTAGGCGCGGGGATATACACGCGTCCGCGCCCCAGCGGCGCGGGCACACAATGGTTCAGCGGGTGCCCGAAGCTCCGGTAGAGGTACGCGGGACCTGGAGCTGCCCGCTGCAGGTCGATGGTCCCGACATCCTGCGAGCGATTCAGCTCGACATGCCATCTGTGGCTTTCGGGAGGGGTCTCATAGTCAACATCGTAGCCAATTGCGCATAGAGCGGAGACTGCCATTCTGGCTTCGTCCGGCATAACCATAATATCCAGGTCGGACATTAGCCGAACGCCTCGTCGCTCTTCAGGCGCGGTCACCAGCGTCGATGCCCCCTTGAGCATGATTGGCGTAATTCCCAGGTCGTTCATCGCAACGACGGCTTCTTCGAGTTGAGCGACGAGCCGATTGTTCCGCAGCACGTTTCGGCCGTGGATCTGGCGAATATATCCGCAGACGTCCTCCGACAGGACCGGTGCAAATTTGTCGACAAAATCGATGAGCGCCGGTGTCGTCAGAGTCTGATTTGCGAGCCCGATTACGGACGTCCATTCGACATCGACGGGTGGCATGCCTTGCAGGCAATTGCAGAGGCTCGTGAGCGCCGCGCTATGCCTTGCCATTGCATAGATCCATAAGCACGCGGCGAGCCTCCACGGCCTCGCAATAGGTGAGTTGAAGCGATGGCGCGCCCGCGACGATCCGCTTCAAAGCGAAAAAGCCAGCCTGCGAAAGTCTTCCGTCAGCAGCAAATCCGTTGTCGATGAGCCGCTTCATCGAATCCAGTTGATCTATCGCGGTTAGTTCGGCCGGACCGCTCGCGACACGGTTCAAGAAGATGATCCAGCCTGCGGAAAAGCTTTGGTGGTACGCATCCGCAATGGGTACGTATCGCACCAGAACGCCGTCGGAGCGGCGATGCGTCGCGTCGTACCGGCCGCCATGTAGTCGCGAGAGCAAGTCCCACGATCCCTCCTTGAGAGTGAGAGCAAACGGGATGCCGCAGATCGCTCCGTCAGCGCCAACCAGCGCAACGTCATCGCCGGCGTACCGAAGTCCGGCATCCACCAGCTGCAATGTGAGGGTAGACTTTCCAGCTCCCGGCTGGCCGCACAACAATAGGCCCATACCGTCCTTCACAAGAGAAGCGGCATGAAGGGAGAAGGTCCAGCGATCGCTTCGAATAAGCCGCTCGGTGATGTGAGCTTTGATCGTTGGGGCAAGTGCTTCGACTTGACATCTGGAGATGCTGGAATCCTCTCCGCGCAAGAGCACTTGCTCGTCCAGCATCATTGCCTCGATCGCAATGTCGTCGTCGCCGCCGGCGCTCTGGTCCGAAACACAAAACAGCGAACACAGCCGCCTCAAGAGGTCCCGATTTGCAGCCCGGACCCCTATTCGGTGCCGGCCTAGTACCGCCGAGAAGGCAAAATCGGTCGGCATTCGCCAGTCGACCTCGAGCAACGCTCGATCGATCCAGACATCTACGACCTGTCGGGTGAACTGGCGCGCGGTCTGCTCGTCGATGCCTAGGGTCCCAAGCCCCTTACAGGTGTCTTCCAGAGAGGCGCCTTGCGCCAGCTTACACCAGATGAATGCCCCTACTCGGTCCAGTTCAAAGATCTTCTGCCCTGCTTCGCTGAAGAGCATTGATCGACCGTCCAGCAGCGCGAACACTGCATCCGAAGCCGGTCTCAATACCATCTCTGCCGACGATCTTTCCAGCACGGTTCCAACCAATGTGAAGACATCTGCCTCGTCCTGTGCCGACGAAGCGACGACAGCGCCCGGGATGCTAGCGTCGCGGCCCTCGGCAGCCACGAAGTTCAATCTGAACCGTCCGCGGCGCGGCAATTCCCGTCTGCCGGGCACAAGTGACCCAATCGGTCTCGTTTCGAAACGACAATCACGTCCGGCACGCCACAGCTGACCGCCCCTACCCCCTCCCTCCGGAGAAATGTTCAACACCTGCTCTCAAAGAAAGCGCGCTCGCACTCAACCGATGAGCATCCAGGAGGTACCGATAGGCTTCGCGATCGGCACTGCGTTCCCGCAGAATGCGCTCCTTCTCGCCAATACCTACCAATTCGGCACGCATCTGGGCCAACTGCGGCGCATCGGGGGCGAAATCGTACTCGCTAAGAGTTAAATCCCACATTGTCTCCTCCAGCCGAACAAAACCTGGACGAGCTTAGCTTACGTGATCGGCAGCAATTAACAACGATATTTACATCAGTGCCATATAATCAAAATTTATTTCATATTTGAACCGAACCTAACCACCCGTTTACCAAAGCCAAATCGCGGCGCGCCGAACTGATGGCAGGTGGCGAGGGATAGGCTGAGCGTACGAAAGGGCCCGTCGCGACAGCCCGCAAAATAAATCGGTCGAGAGTCGCAAACCGGACCGACAACGCGCATTTAATTGCGCATTAAATAAAAAAACGATAATGTTGACGAATTGCGTGAGGGGGAGTGAGACCAGTGATCCGGTTGGCTGATCTGTCCGTCAAAGGGAAGATATTGGCTTCGTTGCGAGCGGAATATTCGGCACGAAGCCGCAGGGATTTGAACATGCTAATTGTGAGGGGCCTCCCAGAAGCCTTCGGTTGAAGCCGAAGCCTCATTTCATAGGCCTGCCGGCCCAAGCCGGCGGTATCCCCGAGAATTCGCCAAGCAGGAATCCGGTCGGTTGGAGAAGCGTCGTCACGAGCAAGCTGCCCTTTGCTCGACAACGACCCCAGGTGCGATGCCCCCCCAAGTAACCCGCACCGACGAGAGCGCACTCCAGCCGACCGGCCCCTTTTTCAGCAGTATGTTTCTGGGAGGCTCACATGGGTATGGTCATGGTCGAGTGTCCGCAAACGGGTCGCGCGATTCCTACCGGCATCAAATCCGATCGCGAGACTTTCCTGCGGAGCATCGTGTTTTTCGGCAATACTCGTTGCCCAATCTGTGAGGCCAATCATAACTGGTTCGCCCGCGAGGCCTGGGTCGAAGAGTCAATCATCCGGACGGTGGATATCCTTCGTGCGGCTCCTTCGCGCTGACATAAATGCCAAGGCCGTTTGAAAGAGCGCGTCCAAATTCCCTTTTCCGATGCGAGCATTTTGGTGCAATGCACTAGAGTGCTCGAAAATATTTCTGCGTATCGTCGTAAAGCGAACGGACGGCTCCGGGATCCATTGCTTACAAATTATTGGCACGTCGTCACAAATTCGATCTTTCCGTCACGGCTTCGGCAAGGCCTGTTGGGGTATTATAGTGAGTAGTGGGTTTTGCAGCCTGGCTGTTCTGCATCATACAGCGATCGAGCTCGTTAGCCTGCTCGCTCAATTGAAGCGGCTCCGGGAGAGAGTACGAAGGGCGGAAGCACGGCGCTCGGGAGAAAGACGGCAATCGGCGTCGCGTGCGCGAAGGCCCCGAGCAACGAGATATCGCACGCGAACGATTCCCAAGTCAGTGCAATTCTGATCATCATGCTGGCTGAATCAAGGACCAGCATGGATGCGCAAGGCCTATTCACCGCAAGCGTGCCGTGTTCTCTCTAGCCCGCTTTCGACAGGCGCTGGCCGGCATACATCGCAGGCTTGAACCCTGATTCCGGCTTTCATCACGACAAAGCCGCATCACAACAGACGGCGCAGAGCGTGTTGGCGCGAGTCCGATCGAGCTCTTCCAGTTTCCTCGCTTCATACTTCCGGCTTCGTTGGACGGAACGCATCGACGACTTTGGAACCGCTGGCTGTGAAGTGGCTCACATTGCGCAAGACAATATACGTGTATCCGTCGTGCTGGGTGGACATGGCAGACGGAGATGCGCATGAAACGCCTCATGCTCTCGCTCATTGCAGCCTTGCTTCTCGCCGGAGCGGCCAACAGCATGCTCAGATCGCACGCACTGTTCGACCAGAGCGGCATGCCATCCATCCAGGAACTGCAGACAGGTCAGGCAAACAAGCTCCCTGAACAGGAGATGCAGGACCGTTCGATCTTGTTTGCGAAAGAACCGGCGCAATAGAGCGAACCGCCCGCTTTCCCGGCTGTCCGTCTTACTCGGCCGCCTCGGTTGCGGGTCGTGACTGTCCGTCGTTTGGCCCCGCTCGTGCCGTCTCCTGGTCGAACCAGAGGCTATGGTGCTCGCGAGCCCAATTGACGTCGACCTCACCCGTGCCCATGGCCTCGAACGCACCTTCCATTCCGATCGTGCCGATATAGATGTGCGCGAGCATCGCCGCGACAAACAAGACGGCCACGACGGAGTGCACCACCTGGGCAATCTGCATGCCCTCGATCCCCGTGCCGTAGAACGGAAACATCAGCGCATAGCCGGTCGCGGCGACGAGCCCGCCGCCGATCACGACGATCCAGTAAATCGCCTTCTGCCCGCCATTGAAGCGATTGGCCGGCGGATGGTCATGCCCGAACAAGCCGCCGCCACGTTTCGCCCATTCGATATCCACCTTGTTGGGAATGTTGCCGCCAATCCACATCAGGAAGATCAGGACCACGCCGAGCGTGAACGGGAAGCTCAGATAATTGTGGGCGTACTTCGCCCATTGCGACCATTCGGAAAAGGCCTCGAAGCCGATCAGCGGCAAGAGCAGCGGCCGGCCGAAGGTGATGTTGAGGCCGGAGATCGCCAGGATGATGAAGCAGGTTGCCGTCATCCAGTGCACGAAGCGCTCGAAGACGTTGAAGCGCACGATGGTACGACCCGATCGGCCACTTTCCAGCCGGACCATGCCGCGGGTGAGATAGAAGATCATGATCAGGGCGGTCATCCCGATGATCGCGATGCCACCGATCCAGCGCAGCGTGACATCGCGGAACTCGCGCCACTCACGTCCCTGTGGCTGCTCCAGGACGCCGGACCGCTGGTCCGGAATGCTCACCCGGCCCTGGATCCGGTTCAGCTCCTGCAGAAGCTGCTGCTCCTTGACCGAACTTGCAGTCGGATTGACCTGTTGAGCACTCGCGGGCGCCGCCATCACCAAGAGAAGCAGCGTGCAGACGCCGAAAGCCAGGCGAATGAACATTCCAAATGACGCCATCACGTCCTCCCCGGTATTGCGCGCCCTCGGCTGCCCACCTCAAGATTCGATCGTCTCGCGATAGGCGGTCTTCCAGCCCCACGCGCCCGAACCATAGCCGCGCTTCATGACCCGCTCTTTGTAGATCTGGGCAATGATCTCGCCGTCGCCGGCGAGCAACGACTTGGTCGAGCACATTTCGGCGCAGAGCGGCAGCTTGCCTTCGGCCAGCCGGTTCGCACCGTATTTCTCGTATTCTTCCTTGCTGCCGTCGGCCTCGGGGCCGCCCGCGCAAAAGGTGCATTTGTCCATCTTGCCGCGCGAGCCGAAATTGCCGACCTTCGGATATTGCGGCGCCCCGAAGGGACAGGCGTAGAAGCAATAGCCGCAGCCGATGCAGAGATCCTTGGAGTGCAGCACCACGGCATCCGCCGTGGTGTAGAAACAGTTCACCGGACACACGGCCGCGCAAGGCGCGTCCGTGCAGTGCATGCAGGCCATCGAGATCGAGCGCTCGCCCGGTTTGCCGTCGTTGATGGTGACGACGCGGCGCCGGTTGATGCCCCAGGGCACCTCGTGTTCGTTCTTGCACGCCGTGACGCAGGCGTTGCATTCGATGCACCGGTCAGCGTCGCAAAGAAACTTCATTCGAGCCATGTTCGTTGCTCCCTCAAGCCGCGACGATCTGACAAAGCGTGACCTTCGGCTCCTGCATGCCCGTCGCCGGGTCGTAGCCGTAGCTCGTGATGGTGTTGGCGCTCTCACCGAGCACGATCGGGTCGGTGCCGGCCGGATAGTTCTTGCGCAGGTCGGCGCCGCCCAGCCAGCCGCCGAAGTGGAACGGCATCCAGGCCACGCCCTTGCCGACACGCTCCGTAACCAGCGCCTTCATCCGGGCGCGCGAATTGTTTTCGGCGCCGCTCACCCAGACCCAGCCGCCGTCCTTGATGCCGCGATCGGCGGCATCGGCGACGCTGATCTCGATGAACATGTCCTGCTGCAATTCGGCGAGCCAGGGATTGGTGCGCGTCTCCTCCCCGCCCCCCTCATACTCCACCAGCCGCCCCGAGGAGAGGATGAGCGGAAACTGCTTTGCGATCCCCTTTTCGACCGCCGCCTTCTGCACGGAGAAGCCGATATTGGGCAGACGGAACTGCTTGGCGTCAGGCAGGGTTGGATACTTCTCCACCAGGTCGACGCGCGGCGTATAGATCGGTTCACGATGCACCGGAATCGGATCCGGCAGACCGAACGCGTTCATGCGCGCCTTGCCGTTGCCGAAGGGCACGCAGCCGTGCTTCAGCGCGACGCGCTGGATGCCGCCTGAGAGGTCGAGTGCCCAGGATACGGCATCCGGATTAGCCGCGTTGACCTTCTGGATCGTCGCCATTTCAGCCTCGGTGAGATCCTTGTCCCAGCCGAGCTTCTTCAGGCTTGCCAGCGTGAACTCGGGGTAGCCGTCCTCGATCTCCGACCCCTTGGAAAAGGATTTGTCGGCAAGCAGGCTCACCTTCCGCGTCGTGCCGTCCGGCAGTTTTTCCTCGCGCTCGATGCCGAAGCGTGGGCGGAAAGCGCCGCCGCCGTCCATGACATGCAAATTGTTGTTGTAGAGCAGCGGCGAGCCGGGATGTTTCACCTCCGGCGAGCCCCAACACGGCCAGGGCAGGCCGTAATAGTCGCCGCCGACCTCCGGATCGTCCTTCGGCGCGCGCATCGTCACCAGATCGAATTTGTTCTGGTTCTTCATATGCGCCTTGATGCGCTCCGGCGACTGGCCGCAATAGCCGGTCGACCAGCTTCCGCGGTTGATCTCGCGGAGCACGTCCTCGGCGAGCGGAAGGTTGTTCTCGACCTTGATGTTCTTGAACATCTTGTCGGCGAAGCCGAACTTCTTCGCCATCAGGTAGATGACCTCGAGATCGTCCTTGGATTCGAAGATCGGCTTGACGATCTGCTCGCCCCACTGCATCGAGCGGTTGGAGGCGACGCGCGATCCCGAGCATTCGAATTGCGTGGCGACAGGCAGGATATAGACGCCGTCCTTCCGTCCCGCCTCGACCGCGAGCGACGCCCAGGTGGTCGGGTGCGGATCCGCGATCACCAGCAGGTCCAGTGCCTTCAAACCCTTCATCGACTCCGGAATGCGGGTGATGCTGTTGCTGGCGTGGCCTTGCACGAATACGGCCTTGACGTTGTCCTTCTGTGCAACGTCGGCCTTCGGCAAGAGCGCAGCATCGAACCATCGCGTCAGCGGGATGCCTGGGGTCTCCATCTGCTTCTTCTCGTCGAAGCGGGAGACCAGGTACTCGTAGTCGACCTCCCAGACCCGCGACCAGTGCTTCCAGGCGCCTTCCGCAAGGCCGTAATAGAACGGCAGGGTCACGATATCGAGGCCAACGTCGGTTGCGCCTTGCACGTTGTCATGGCCGCGCAGGATGTTGGCACCGGCGCCCGCCTTGCCGACATTGCCGGTCATCAGCAGCGCGATGCAGCTCGCCCGCACATTGGCCGTGCCGACGGTGTGCTGGGTCTGCCCCATGCACCAGATGATGGTCGCGGGCTTCACGGTCGCGAACATCTTGGCGACGCGTTCGAGCTGCGCAGCGGGCACGCCGGTGACGCGTTCGACCTCCTGCGGATTCCACTTCTCGACCTCCTTGCGCAAATCGTCGAAACCGTAGACGCGCGAGGCGATGAACTCCTTGTCCTCCCAGCCGTTCTTCAGGATGTGCCACATCATGCCGTAGAGCACGGGAATGTCCGTGCCGGGACGGATCCGAACATATTCGGTGGCATGGGCCGCGGTGCGGGTCAGGCGCGGATCGAAGACGATGAAGTTCGCCTTGTTGAGCTCCTTCGATTCCAGGAGATGCTGCATGCTGACGGGATGCGCCTCCGCGGCATTGCTACCGATGAACAGCATCGTCTTGGAGTTGCGCATGTCGTTGATGCTGTTGGTCATGGCACCGTAGCCCCAGGTATTGGCGACGCCCGTGACCGTGGTGGAATGGCAGATACGCGCCTGGTGGTCGGTGTTGTTGGTCCCCCAGAACGCGCCGAGCTTGCGGAACAGATAGGAGCCCTCGTTCGTCATCTTGGCGGAACCGAGCCAGTAGACGGAATCGCTGCCCGATTTTTCGCGAACCTGTAAGAGCTTGTCGCCGATCTCGTTCACCGCGGTGTCCCAGGACACGCGCGTCCATTGGCCGTTCACAAGCTTCATCGGATAGCGCAACCGCCGATCACTGTGCACGAGCTCGCGTACGGAGGCACCTTTCGCACAATGTGAGCCGCGGTTGATCGGCGAATCCCAGCTCGGCTCCTGGCCGATCCAGACGCCGTTGAGCACTTCCGCGGTCACCGTGCATCCGACGGCGCAATGAGTGCAGATGCTCTTCTTGACGACGGCCCCGGCCGCGAGCGGTCCGGCCACCGCGGCTTCCGCCTTGCGCACACTGCCGATCGGCATGGTGCTGAGTGCCGCAAGCGCGCCGCCGGCAAGGCCGGACCTGCGCAGGAAGGAACGGCGATCCAGACCGCCGGCCTGACCCGCAAGGGATTCAGCGACGGAGCCGCGACGATCGGAACGCTGGTGTGTTCGCTTGATAAGCACGGGAAGCCTCCCTCAAGCCGGATAGCGATTGACGCGGTAATAGGTTTTTACGTGGTCGGATTCCTTGTAGCGCGCCTTGCGCTTCTCATCGTTGTTCTCGCTGTCGGCTTGTGCCGGCCCGACCAGCGGTGTCGCGAGCGTCGCGCCGGCGCCGACCGTGCCGATGCCGACCTTGCGCAGGAAATCGCGGCGTCCCACCTTGGCTTTCGTCTCGTCACTCATCGCATCTCTCCCGCACCGACGCGCGTCGGTCAGTTGGCGAATGTGAATGCTTCCGTCTCGATCTCGATAAAGGCACGGCCGAGCGCCCCCACGACCCGATAGAATCGGGCGTTGTCGGTGCTTTCCATGTCGGCGAACAGCCGCCCGATCCAGGGCGACACGTGTTTTTCAAAAAAGGCGCGTTGAGCCTCCGGCGAGGCGTCGAGGCTGCCGTCGGCAAAGCCCGACATGATCTCGCAGAGGATGGCGGCGTGATCCTCGGGCTCGGAATTGTTGGCGACCCGCTCGATGCCGAGCGCGGCCATATCCGCGCGCAGCCGTGACAACGGCCGCTCGTTGAGGAAGCCGGTGAGGTAGTACGAGGCATAGGGCAGCAATTCCCCGCGGCCGAGCCCGACGAACAGGTCGAAATATTCGCGCTCGGCTTTCGCCGCGACAGCGCTTGAGGCCGCCTCAGCCAACGCAACATGCGCGCGCCCGAGCGGCGTCGCGTCGCCCGTCAACATGGAAAGCTGGTCGAGCAATCGTCGCGACGGTGGCGCAGATAGAAGCGTTGCCAGAAGCGCGTATTCCTGCGCGCGCGCCGCATCGACGGGATCGAGTGGTTCTGCGGAGAAGGCCTGTTCGCTGTAGAGATCGGGCCGCAGATCGTTGCGAGCTACGCCGGTGGCGGCTTCGACTGCAACCACCCGTTGTGCGGGTACCTTGGTCCAGTTCGAGACGGATGGCTGGCTGATGCCGATTTTGCGCGCAAGCTCGGCTATGCCGCCCGCGGCATCGATCGCGCGATCAAGACCGTCATCCCGCACGTGGACCTCCCATCCGAGTCCCGTCTGCCTAGTCCCACCTGCTCGATTATTCTTTTGTTACAAAGCAGTATGCGGAGGGTAGTCCTGGTTCCACGGACGGTCAATCGCTTGGCCATAGCCGGAGGCTATAGCCTTTCGTCGCGCTGCTCAGGACGGCAGTGCACCACCATGCGTGCGCGGCATGACGGGCTCGGCAAAATCCGCGTGTCTCTCCGCCACGATCGGTTGCGCTGCAACAGGGGCTGTTGGCAGTTCCGGCGCATTCGCCTGCTCAGGAGCCTCGAGGGCAGCGCTCGTGTCGGCTTGATGCAATTCCTCCGAAGAATCCACTGATTCACCAAGCGCATCGGGCAATGACTCTGCCACTTCGCGCACACCGCCAATGACGCGATCGACGAGAGCCGCCAGTTCTTCCGAGGTACAATCCAGCGGTCCAAATCCCGGCATTGCGGTCGGGTCGTTGAAATCCCATGCGTTCTCCGCAAGCCCGACGAAGTCGCGGATGGCAGGATCGGCGACCCAAGCGCGGCGAAGGGCCGCACGGCTCAACTCCTGTGGAATACCCTTGCGCAGGAACGCGGTGACGTCGGTCGCAGCGTTGATCTCGTCGATCGATGGCAGGCTTGAGAGGTCGAACTCGCTCTCGCCGTCCTTCGCAACGTCCTTTGCACCATCCTTGGCCTCGGGCGGCGGCGCGGGCTGCGCCTCGGCAGGCTTCGCCGGCTCTGGTCGCGACTCGCGCTTGCGGCGGGACCAACGCGCAAGGAACTCTTCCTCGCTCATTCCTGTCCGCCTTCATGTTCGCGCCGGGCGAGCGCCTCGGGGTCAGCCCGGCGCCGCTTGCGCTTGACGAATTCCCGCTCAACATGGTGCTCGACAATGAAGCTTTCAATCGCCTCCCTCAGCACCTCCGGCATCGGCACCGCCTCGACGAGATTGTCGGCAGCCTCGGTAAAGCCCTCGCCTTCCGAGGGATCGGCGGTAACGGTCGTGACGACATAGGGCCACACGCCTTCCGAAGGGGACAGCACGGTCCAGATGCTCGGACTGCCGGAGGCGAGATTGTCGCGATAGCGCGCCGTCTCGGACGGATAAAGATCCACGGTCGCGCTTCCGGCATAGAACAGCGTCGAGCCGTCCTGCTCGCGAAGCACGGTCCAGGGTCTCATGGCGGGCTCGTCCGGCAGGATGGCGACGCCACGCCAGATGAAATCGACCCAAGGGGAGTCGGCCTTGCGCCGCTCGACCACGACACCGACCGGAATCGACAGCAATGGCAGCGCCGCGGGGCTCATGTCACCATCTCCAGACGTTTGACCGGCAAGCCTGTCAGCAGATTCTGGGGCTTCATGCGCAGTTTTTGATCCGCCGACATCGACAGGATCAGGTAGACCGGCTCGTCCTCGACATCGTCGAGCGCGAGCATTGAATCGACGAAGGTGAGGCGGAAGAGCGCGAGCACACGCTCGGCGCTGGGCCCGTCGAGCTCCTCGCCGTGCCAGAGACGATCGCCGAGCCTTGTGGCATCGGCATCGAGCCCGACATACCAGGTGAGCTTTGCGTCCTGCAGTGCGCGCAGCGGTTCGATCGTGACGTCAAAACCGAGCAGATGAGAGAGCCAGCGCCTCATCACCTGCGCCAGGGCGGTCGGCCCCAAGCCGTCGGCCGTGAGGTCGAAGGCCATGTCGAACTGGTCGCTGCGCTGCCAATAGGCAGCAACATTCTCCGCGTTCAAGACATCGACCACCGCATCGGTTGTGGCGCCTAGCATCGACATCAGCGATAGCACCGGAGTTGGGCTAATTCCGCCGACAATCTCCTCGTCGCCGAGCAGCAGGGCCTGCTCATGCGGCAGAATCCGCTGGGCCCGGAAGAACAGTTCGGCCGCGCGCAGCACGAACGGATCGTCGCAACCGTCGAGCGCATTGCGCAGGATGACGTGCACGAGCTGATTGACGAACAGCGGCGGCAGATCGTTCGCGCCTGCGCGCACCGTTGCAAGATAAGCAGCTTCGAGCGTCGGATGCCGCAACAGGAGATCGCGAAAGGCCAGCACGAACTGCCAGTTCTCCCGGGCGTCGGGATCGGCAATACCGGCGATTTCGCCGGCGCTGACCGGTTGGCGCGGATCGGAGAGCAATTCCCGGTGCAGCCGGCGTTCGACCTGACACGCATCCTCCGGCGGCATCAGTTCGGGACGGGCAAAATAGGCCTTGAGGAATTCGTCGGTAACGCGGAGCCCGCCGCCCTCGTCGCGATCGAGCAGATGATGGCCGCAGGCAATCCAGAAATCGTTCATCTGGCAGTTGGCCTCCGGCCCAGATCCACAAGCTTGAGATTGCCGTCAGGCTCGATGTCGTCCTCCATTTCCATGAACGAGAACGCCTTGCCGTGCCCCTGCCCTTCGCGCAGTTGCAGTCGGCGGAAGGACTCGCGGACCTCGCCGTCGCTTACGGCCCGGTGCACCGCAACAAGGGAGCTGATCGGATGGCTGCAGAGCGACTGCGAAAACGCCACCTCCTCTTCTGCGGCGCTCTTCGCTGTCGCCATATCCGGCGCGCCGAAACGATCGACCAGTTGCCCGGCAAGGAGATCGACCAGGTTGCGGTAATCATCCTCGGTGGCCGGAACGATCTGCGCCAGCGTCGACCAGCCCCAGGACTGCACCCCGAGGAAACCGCCGCGGAAGGCCGCGCGCGCCTTGCCCTCGAGCTTCGCAGGATCGCAATCCCAAAAGCGGAAAACGCCGGAGACGGCCCATTCGCCCGGCTCTGCCGCCACGTCAAACACGAATGTGTCGGAGGGATCGAGCGCGATGGTACGCAGGAGCTTCACAGCCGCGGCCCCCCGAGTGCCGGATCGAGCCAGGATGGGGTCGCAAGCGCCTGGACGAGGTCGCCACGCTCGATCGCGCCCGCCCCAACCCGGCGCGTCAGCAGATCGCCGAGATCGTCGATGCGCTGAATGGTCTGCCGTTCACGGGGCATGCGGGAAAGATATTCGCGCGCGACGCCGTCAAAACCGTCCGCCTGCCAGCCATCGAATGCCAGCATCAGGTGCCGGGCAAAGCTCTCCGTGATCTGCGCCGCGCCGGCCTCCCCAAAACCTTCCTGGTCGAGTGCCGAAGCGAGGGGATGAACGCCCGGCTCGTCGTCATTCATGGCGACCGTCCGGATCATCGCGCCGAACACCAGCCATGGGGGCGGCTCCTCCTCGATGGCCGCGGAAGGCCATCCCATGCGGCCGCCGCCGACCAGGCCTCCGTTGATCCTGACGGCGTCCGGCCAGCCGATCGCGATCGGCTGGCTCGGCGGCGCGTAGGCGCGCAGGGCATCGGTGAGCGCAACCATGCCGGCGTAGAGCGCGCGCCGCGCGCTCCGCAGCGGCTCGGCCGGCTCGAGCACCACGGCGAACTCCGCCAGGTCAAAGCGCCCGACATAGACGAGCGTGCCGGCGCCACTCTCCGGTGCAATGCGGCATGCGTGGGCAAAAGCGTCGCCACTCTCGCGCAACCGCACCAATGTGAACGGCGGCGGGAGGTCGATCGGTTCCGCCAGGGAAACGTGGCTCACTGGGATCGACGGCAGGCCGTCCTCCGCTTTCCTTTTCTTCCCGGTGGATAATGTCTATACGAGGCGAAGGGCCGGCGCGAGTCCGTCGTCGGCGTCCGAATGGCGGAGGGGTCGACCTGGAACAGCCATCGAAGACCGTCCTGATCTGCTCGTGCGAAGACACGATGCGTCTCGACGTGGCCACGATCCGGCGAGGATGCCCCAACAGCGAGATCAAAGGCTTTCGCCATCTCTGCGGCGCCGAGCTCGATCACTTCCGTAACGCGGCCGCCGCTGGCGGCGCGCTGACGGTGGCTTGCACGCAGCAGGCGGCGCAGTTTGCCGAGGAGGCCGGCGAACGGCCTGATGCGATCAGCTTCGTCAACATTCGCGAAACGGCCGGATGGTCGCGAGACGGCGTACGGGCCGGTGCGAAAATGGCCGCCCTGCTCGCATCCGCCTCCATTCCGGGCCCGGATTATCCGCTCGTCACCTTGTCGAGCGAGGGCGTGGTCCTGGTCTACGGGCGCGATGAGGCTGCGATCGAGGCAGGCCGCCTGCTTGCGGATCACCTCGACGTCACGGTGATGCTGAAGCAACTCGATGAGATGGTGCCACCCGCTGCAACGGTCTTCCCGATCGTGAAGGGCACGATCCGCTCCGCGAAGGGACATTTCGGCGCCTTCGAGCTTGCGATCGACGATTATGCGCGTCCCCGCCCCTCTTCGCGCGATCGCTTCGTGCTGGACGCACCGCGAAGCGGGGTCACCTCGCGCTGCGACATCGTGCTCGACCTTTCCGGCGGAATGCCGCTGTTTCCTGCCCACGAGCTGCGCGACGGCTATCTTCGCGCAGATCCCAACGATCCCGCCGCGGTGCTTCGCGCCGTGCTGACCGCGCGTGATCTCGTCGGCAGCTTCGACAAGCCGAGATATGTTGACGTTACGCCCGGTCTTTGCGCCCATTCGCGCTCGAACCGCACGGGGTGCCATCGCTGCCTCGATCTCTGCCCGACCGGCGCAATCACGCCCGCCGGCGATCATGTCGCTGTTGATCCGAACATCTGCGCGGGCTGCGGGCAATGCGCCGCCGCCTGCCCGACTGGCGCTGCATCTTACACGTTACCGCCCGCCGATACGCAGCTTCAAAGACTTCGCGCCATGCTGCTCGCCTACCACGCGGCCGGCGGCGCCAACGCGGTGCTGCTGTTCCATGACGGCTCGCACGGCACACCGTTGATCGAAGCTCTGGCACGACATGGCGACGGTCTTCCCGCGAACGTGCTTCCCTTTGTCGTCAACGAACTCACGCAGGTCGGGTTGGAAGCGATCGTCGGCGCATTCGCTTATGGTGTAACAGCCGTGCGCTATCTGCTGCGCGCAAAGCCGCGCCACGATGTGACCGGACTATCGCAGACGATCGGCATGGCCGATGCGATCCTTGGCGGTCTCGGCTTTGATGGCCAGCGCGTCGCCACGATCGAGACCGACGACCCTGACGCGCTCGGCAGCCATCTGACCGGCATCGGCCCGCTTGCGGCGGTCGCAACACCGGCGACCTTCAGAACCGTCGGCAAGCGGCGCGACCTCCTGCGCTTCGGCCTCAGCGAGCTGCATCGTCTTGCGCCAAAGCCGGTGGACGTGATTGCGCTGCCGCAGGGCGCTCCAGTCGGCGCGATCAGCGTCGACACGGACGGGTGCACGCTGTGTCTCTCGTGTGTCTCCGCCTGCCCGACCGGCGCGCTGCGCGACGATCCCGAGCGGCCGGTGCTGAAATTCATCGAGGACGCCTGCGTGCAATGCGGCCTGTGCCAGACCACCTGTCCGGAAAAGGTCATCACGCTCAAGCCGCAGATCGATTTCCGCGCCGCCCGCGCTCCCGCCGCGGTCATCAAGGAAGAGGAGCCCGCGCTCTGTGTCCGCTGCGGCACGGCGTTCGGGGTGAAGAGCACGATCGACCGGATCGCCGCCAAGCTCGAGGGGCGGCACTGGATGTATCCCGCCGGCGACAAACGGATCGAGGCGCTCAAGATGTGCGCCGACTGCCGCGTCATCGTCATGAGCGAGCAGCAGTTCAATCCGTTCAAGGGCATTCCCGAACGCACGCCGCCGCGAACGACGGACGACTACCTACGTCAGCGCGAGGGCAAGGACTAGACAAGACCAGCAGACATCTACGCAGGGGCAGGAAACCAGGGGAAGCATCACCATGTCTCGTTTGATCACAGCTCTGTCGACGTGCTTGATCTCCATCGCTTTCGCCGGCACAGCGGCCGAAGCTGCCGCTCCTCCACTGACCAAGGCACAAAAGGTTGCCGTGAAACAGGCGATCGCCGCCTGCAAAGCCGAGGCCAAGGGCAAGAAGATCGCATGGCTGTCGCGTCGCAAATACGTCAATCACTGCGTCGCGGAAGCGCTCAAGGAGCACCCCAGCATCGACGTCATTCAGATCCTCAAGCAACATCCGGAGATGAGGGATCTTCCGATGGACAATTGGGATTCGATCTGAGAGGCAGCTATCGCGACGTCACGCGGCCAAGGAAATCGGTGAGCGCGCGGCGATCCTCGGGCGAGCCGATGCGCTGCTCCGGCATCTTGGTACCGGGGGTGTAGGCATTCGGTCCAACCTCGAACAGCTTTGCAACCGTCTCCGGCGTCCAGACGATGTCCATCGTCTTCAGGGCATCGGAGAAGCGGTAGCCCGGCAGCGATGCGATCTTACGGCCAAACAGTCCGGCAAGCGTTGGGCCTGCGCGCTGGACCTCCTTGTCCGACAGCGTGTGACAGGCAACGCACGCCCGGAATACGTCGGCGCCATGATCGCCGGCATAGGCAGCGAGCGGATCGGCCGGAGAGCCCATCAGACTCGAGCCGACGGGATCGCCGGTGCGTGCATTCCACCGCCGGATCTTGCCGTCCGCGCCCCCCGTCATCAGCGTCTCGCGATCCGGAAGGAAGGCAACCGACCACACCGGCAGCCCGGGCCCGACCAGCGTGCGTAGCAGGCTGCGCGACTTGCGATCGATGATCGCAACTGTGCCGCCGATGCCGGCTGCGGCAATCAGCTTGCCGTCGGCCGACATGGTCACGGCCACCACCGGTGTTGGGCCGGCCGATATCTCGCCGCTGACCTTGCCGTCCGTGGTCAGCATCCGCAGCATGCCGTCGACCGCGCCTGTGACGATTTCACCGTCCGGCGCCACGGCTACTGCGTTGAGCGGAGCCGGCAACGTCACGACTTCAGGCTGGCCGCCCGACAACCGCCAGATGCGCAACGTAAGGTCATAGCCGGCGCTGACGAGCGACCTGCCGTCCGGCGTGAAGGCGACGCCGTTGACGTTCTGCGAATGCCCTTCGAGCACGCGCGACACGCCGTCCGACAGCGACCAGAGCCGCACCGTCCGATCCCATGAAGCCGATGCGAGCAGTGCGCCGTCGGGAGAGACCGCGAGTGCGACGATTGGACCGACGTGTCCCTCGAACACCCGGTCCGGCTGCCGCCGGCCCGCCGTCCAGACCGCAATTCGTGCATCGGCACCCGCCGTGATCATGCGGCCGTCGTTCATAAAGGCGACGGCATTGACCGCATCAGCATGATACCGCAGCACCTCCTCCGCTGTCTCCGCCTTTAGCGACCAGCGAATGGCGGCTGAGTCGAAGCTGCCGGACAAGAGGCTGTCCCCATCGGGGGAAATAGCAAGAGCCCGCACGGAGCCGCCGTGTCCCGCCATGTCGGCGTGCACGGATGATACGGCCAGGATGGCCCACAAGGCTGCGGCGCCGCCCGCGCAGAAAGGTAGTCTCATTGACCCTCGCCGCGTCCCGTTCACGCTCTCAAGATTGCCAGAAGAGCCGACGGAGGAGAATATCCGAACCGATCTATTTGGCTGGTGCCGTCGTGGTTTTGGAGGATCCTTGAGGCGCGGCCTGCATTCCAGGCGGACTCTGACCCTGGGGACTTTCGGCGGGCGCGCCACCCGAGCCTGTATTGATGGGGCCCGTCCAGCCTTGCGGCTGTGGTTGGCCCTTCTCCTCGGGAGGGGTTGGTGCCGCAGACGAGTTGGTTTGCGCGGGTTGGGCGGAGGCGCTCTGGAAGAAGCAGAGTGCCGCGAAGCACAAGATCGTTGTTGGCAATTTCACGTCGGATCCTCCGGTGCGTGTACTAAACAGGGCAACGCTGCCTTCCGTTCCGGAGCGTGCATTGCAACAACCTGACTTCGCTCATCCTCCGCTTGAACGCCGGTGGTCCGAAGACTAGTCTCTCGCTGGTCACGTCAAGGACGACTGGCATGCAGGGGCCAACGCGGCCATTTCTGCGGATGATGGCGCGGCTGCGCGCTGTCCGCGCGCTCGATGGGCCGCAAGATCCCATTTCCCGAGAAGCCTCGCCCTTCCTGATCCTCGTTGCCATCGTGCTTGCGCTTCTTTTTTCGATATTAGAGGTCGACCTGAATACCGCGGCGCTTCAGTCCGTAGGCTTGATGGGCAATGGATTTTCCATCGATCCCATCTTCAAGAGCCCATAAGATCGCTTGTGCCTTGGTGCGATCAACGAGTTTGCTCGCGGCAAGCCGTGTCGTATAACACCTTGACGTTTCGATCGAAGGAGGCTGCGGATGAAGGCTTTTCTTCTTGGCTGCGTCGCGGCCATGGTGGTCGCGATTGCGGGAATGGTGGTCTTGAATCGGGTCCAGGAGCCCGTCGCCCAGGCGTTTGCTACGACCGGCGTGCGTCTCTGAGACACTCAAATCTCGCAGAGCGTTAGGCCCCGTCGGCCGATGCGATTCTCCACGCTTCCGCGTGCGAAAGACCCCACGATCGTCTCGCCTTTCGAGACCGTCGGGGCATCCTGTATCGGCAAGACGACACGCGAGGAGTTCGAGAGCATCGAGCAACTTTCGTGCACGGGCCTTGGCGTTTGCGGTGCAAGGTATGCTGCAAACGCCGAGGGTGTGGACCATCGCAGCGTTCGGCGTCAGCTTTTCTCGACTAGCCCTACCCGTTTTGGCCTTTCGGTGCATACGAAAGCTGGAGTGCACATCCGTGTGGCCTTCACCCAAATCGGCATCAGGAAACTGGCGCGTCGGAGCCCGCTACAAGACATTGATGCGGCTGAGGCTTTCCGACGGCGCAAGGGCGCCGAAGGATGGGTGACCGCGAAGTCGGCAAGCCAGGCTGGTGCTTCGCGTGGAACTTGGCGAAGGCCGTAAAACCCTGAGTTCGTGCGATATTTTTGAACAGCTATTGCATGATACTCATAATATAAAAGACTATCTCCGCTTCGACCGCAGTTCCGATGGGAGGATAAAATGCGCAGGACTGGTGCACACAATTTTCCGGCAATTGATCGCGTGATCTATGGCAAACCGGCGGCTGAGGCCATCAACGAAGAAGCGGAACGACTGAAGGCAACGCGCGTCTTCCTTATCGTCAGCCGCACCTTGAACACCCAGACCGACGAGATTGAGAAAATCCGGCATACGCTGGGCGACAAACATGCTGCGACCTTCGACGGAATTGCACAGCACACCACGCGCAAGCAAGCTGCCGAAGTTGCGCTCCACGCCAAGGAAGCACACGCCGATCTCGTCGTGGCCGTCGGCGGCGGTTCTGCCGTTGACCTCGCCAAGATCGTCATCATGGCGATGGAGCACGATATCCGCGATGAAGCCGGCTTCGATCCGTTCCCCATGGGCCCGGGCGTGAGCCATTCCCCGTTCCGAACGCCTGCAGTCCGACAGATCGCCGTGCCGTCAACGCTGAACGGCGGCGAATACAATGCCGCAGCGCTTGTCACCGATGAGCGCAACAAGCTGAAGCAAATATTCTTTCACCCCCACATGATGCCGGTGGCAGTCATCCTCGACCCTGCCCTCACGCTTCATACGCCTTCGAACCTCTGGATGGGATCTGGCACTCGCTCCATGGATCACGGCATCGAAGCATTGTGCTCGCCAGCTGGCACCCCCCTTGCTGACGAAGTGGTTCTGGCGGGTATCCGCACGCTGCGCGATGGAATGCTCCGGACCCTGCAACAACCTGACGATTTCGAGGCGCGCCGCTTGTCTCAATACGGCTCATGGCTTGCGTCCTTTGGACTGCAGGCACGCGTTCCCATGGGCGCAAGCCACGGCATCGGCCACGTGCTTGGTGGGACTTTCGGGGTTCCTCACTATTATTGCACGCCCGTCATCATGCCGAGCCTTCTTCGCTATAACAAGCCGTTCACCGATGACGCGCAGAAGCGTTTGGCGGCAGCTTTGGGGGCTCCCGGTGGGGACGCGGCAGACGCCTTTGCGGAGTTCGTCAGGCAACTTGGACTACCGGGCCGCCTCGCTGAGGTCGGCATCGGCGAAGACAAGTTCGGCAAGATCAGCGAAATCGCGATCAACCATCGCTTCGTCAAAGCCAATCCGCGCCCCTTCAACGACCAAGCCGAAATCGTCGATCTGCTGCGGATGGCCGCGTAGCGGCCAAGGCGGCGGCCGATGGTAGAGGCACGGCCGCTTGCCTCCGCCATCGCCCCGCTCCGCCCAGAAGCCAACGTCAGTTAAGCCGTGTCTCAATTGTCGGCCGAATGCGTTCTCTCGCAGTCGCTCGCGACCGGGCTGCCCAAAGCCTGCCGTCCGGCCTCCAGCAGGAGGTCGGACAGACGCTTGTCGTCGACCGCACGCGCCAGCACGACCGCACCGACCATGGTCGCAATTGCGCCGGCGGCCCTCTGTCTCACATCCGAAGACGGCCTCGCCGAGGTCAGCCGCGCGATGATATCGATCATCTTGCTGAGCCCCCGTTCAAGGGTGCGCCGCGCCTCCGGACCTGAACGTCCGATGTCGGCGGCCAAGGCCGGCAACGCGCAACCGCGCCCCGGATCGTCACGGTGGAGAGGACCCAGGTAAGACTCGACAAGTGCGTCGAATCCCTTCCCGGCGGGCAGCCCCTGCGTGAGGCTGAGCCAATGCACGATCGTTCGATCCATGGCCAGGGCGAGCCCTTCGACGACCAACGCGTCGCGCGATTTGAAGTAGGCGTAGAAGCTGCCATGCGTCAGATTGGCGAGCTTCATCAGGTCGGCCACACTCAGGCCATCGGCGCCGGCCTGGCGCAGACCGCGGGAAGCGCTTTCGACGATGCGTCTGCGGGTATGCTGCCCATGGTCTTTCGGGTAACGCATCGCCTGCTCCGGGATGGCACAAGATATTCGCTGTTGACGATCCCATCACGGCCGGAGCTTCCAGCCCACGCAGAGACGACGAAATGTCGTCTGCAGCGCGGGTCGCAAGCCGTGGCTTCACGCGACCTTGAGATTGGCCCCACTGTCGGCATCAAGGAATCCCGTCAGCCTGCCCCTGATCAATCGCTCGGCGTCCGCCATGATGCGGTCGATCAACTCCTTCACGGTCGGAATATCGTGAATGAGTCCGACGACCATGCCGCAGCTCCAGGCGCCCGCGTCCATATCACCGTCGATCATCACCCTGGGATAGACGCCCGCTACCTGATCATGGATGTCGTCGATCTTGAGGTTCTTGCCCTTCTCGCGCTCGACCTCGAGCAGATGCTCGACGCCCTTGTTGTTCAGGACCCGCTCGGTGTTGCGGAGCGCGCGCATGACGAGCCTGGTGTCGAGCTCGGACGCCGCGACCAGCGCCTTCTTGACGTTCTCGTGCACCGGCGCTTCCTTGGTGGCGATGAACCGCGTACCCATGTTCATTCCCGCCGCTCCCATCGCAAGCGCCGCAACCAGGCTGCGCGCGTCGGCCATGCCGCCGGACGCCACGAACGGGATCTTCAGTTCATCGGCCGCACGCGGCAGCAGGATCATGTTGGGCATGTCATCCTCGCCCGGATGGCCGCCGCACTCGAAGCCGTCGACGCTGACGGCATCGCAGCCGATCTGTTCGGCCTTCAACGAATGCCGGACCGAGGTGCATTTGTGGATCACCTTGATGCCGCCCGCCTTCAGGGCCGGCATGTATTGTTCAGGGCTACGTCCGGCCGTCTCGACGATCCTGACGCCGCCCTCCCTGATGGCAGCGATATACTCCGGATAAGGCGGGGCGCTGAAGGTCGGCAGGAAGGTCAGGTTCACGCCGAACGGCTTGTCCGTCATGTCCCGGCAGCGCGCGATCTCCTTGGCAAGCAGCTCCGGCGTCCGCTGGGTGAGGCCGGTGATCAAGCCGAGCCCGCCGGCGTTGGATACCGCGGCCGCCATTTCGGCGAAGCCGACATAATGCATTCCACCCTGGATGATCGGATGCTCGATACCAAACAGTTCAGTGATCGCTGTCTTCACGAATGATCTCCCCGCGTTTCCGCTCAGTGGATGATTTCAAACAAGCCCGCGGCGCCCATGCCACCACCGATGCACATGGTCACCACGCCGTATTTCGCCTTGCGCCGCCGTCCCTCGATCAGGAGGTGGCCGGTGAGCCGCGAGCCGGTCATGCCATAGGGGTGGCCGATCGCGATCGAGCCGCCGTTGACGTTGAGCTTGTCCGGATCGATGCCGAGCTTGTCGCGGCAATAGATCACCTGCACCGCATACGCCTCGTTGAGCTCCCAGAGATCGATGTCGTCGATCCTCAAACCGTGGCGCTTGAGCAGACGCGGGATCGCGGCGACCGGGCCGACGCCCATCTCGTCCGGCTCGACGCCGGCGGCGACGAATCCGCGGAAGATACCGAGCGGCTTCAGCCCCTTGCTGGCTGCAAACTTTCCGCTCGTGACCACACAGGCTGAAGCACCGTCCGAGAGCTGGCTGGCATTGCCCGCGCTGATGGTCTTGCCCTCGAACACCGGCTTGATCTTGGCAAGGCCCTCGGCCGTGGTTTCCGGACGCGGGCCCTCGTCTTTCGTGAGCGTCACCTGTTCGTAGGTGACCTCCTTGGTGTCCTTGTTGACGAGCGCCATCCTGGTCGTGAACGGCACGATTTCATCGCTGAAGCGGCCGGCTTGCAGAGCGGCGCCGACGCGGCGCTGGCATTCGAGGCTGTACTCGTCCTGCTTGTCGCGGCCGATCGTGTACCGCTCGGCGACGACCTCCGCCGTATCGAGCATCGACATGTACATTTCGGGCTTCATCGCCATCAGCTCGTCGTCGACGGCGTGGAATTTGTTCATGTGCTCGTTCTGCACGAGGCTGATCGACTCGATCCCGCCGCCGATGGCGACCTCGACCCCGTCCAGCATCACCGAGCGCGCGGCAACGGCGATGGCCTGCAGGCCGGACGCGCATTGCCGGTCGATCGTGGTGCCGGCCACCGTCACGGGCAGGCCAGCGCGGATCGCGCCCTTGCGCGCCACGTTCATCACCATGGTGCCTTGCTGCATCGCGCAGCCCATCACCACGTCTTCCACCTCGCCCGGCGCGATGCCGGCGCGCTTCACGGCTTCGGCCATCACATGCCCGGCCATGGTCGGGCCGTCCGTGTTGTTGAGCGCGCCACGATAGGCCTTGCCGACGGCCGTGCGTGCGGTGGAAACGATGACTGCTTCAGTCGTCATGCTGGCCTCTTCTCTTTACGCGGCCGCATCCAGCTGCGCGTAGCGCAGCACGTGGAACGCGGGATCGCCGAACTGGATGTTGATGGAGGAGATTCGCTTGAAATAGTGTCCGACGTTCAGCTCGTCGGTCATTCCCATGCCGCCGTGAAGCTGCACCGCCTGGTCGGCTACGAACTTCCCGGCATAGCCAATCTTCGACTTGGCCCCGGAGGCGAGCCGCGACAGGCCTGAATCACCGGCGTCGAGGCTGAGATTGAGATGCTGCATCAGGGAGAGCGCCTCCTGATGGGCAATGAACATGTCGACCATGCGATGCTGCAACACCTGAAAGGAGCCGATGGCGGTGCCGAACTGCTTGCGGGTCTTTGAATAGTCCAGCGTTGCGGCATTCAGCTCGCCGATCGCGCCGACGACCTCGGCGCAGAGCGCGCCGATCGCGCGGTCACGACAGGTTTCCAGCGCGGCAACGCCCTCGCCTTCTGCTCCCAGCAATTGCCCGCGGACCTCGCGCAAGCTGATCTCGGCGGCGCGGCGTCCGTCGATCGTCTTGAAGCTCTGGAGATTGACGCCCGCGGCATGGCGGTCGACCACGAACAGGCTGACGCCGCCGCGGTCGCGATTGTCGCCGGCGGTCCGGGCCGAAACGATCAGATGATCCGCCCAAGGCGCTGCCATCACCATGGTCTTCTCGCCGCTCAGAACGTAGTCGTCTCCCTCGCGCCGCGCCTTGGTCGCGATATTGGCGAAATCGAACCGGGAGGCCCTCTCGGTCCAGGCCAGCGCCCAGATCCTGGAGCCGTCGATGATGCCTGGGATGAATGCCTGCTTCTGCTCGGACGTGCCAAGCTGCTCGATCAGGCCGCCAGCAAGCACCACCGTTTCGACGAAAGGCTCGACGACGAGGTGACGGCCGAACTCCTGCATGACGATCATGGTCGACAACGGACCGCCGCCGAGGCCGCCGGCATCTTCGGAAAACGGTGCAGCGAGCAGGCCGAGCTCGGCGAAGGCCCTCCACCGCGTCCGGCTGAACCCCTCCTCGCTCGCCACGATCTTGCGCCGCGCCTCGAAATCATACTGGTCGCGCAGAAGGCGCTGAACGCTGGATCGCAGTAATTCCTGCTCTTCCGTGAACTGAATATCCATCCGGTCCTCCCGATCCGCCGTGGCTTAGAGCCCGAGCACGGCTTTGGCGATGATGTTTCGCTGGATCTCGTTGGATCCGCCGTAGATGCTGAGCTTGCGCGCGTTCAGATATTTCTCGGACGCGGTGTGGCCGTAGTCCGGACCCGGCATGAAGTGGTTGTCACTGACCGGATGCTCGCGGATGGCAAGACCATAATTGCCGATCGCGCGGTGCGTGAGCTCGGTGATGTCCTGGAAGATCTCGGTGCCGCGGATCTTGAACAGCGACGCCGCCGGACCGGGATCGATACCACGCGCCATCTGGGCAACCACGCGTAGTTCGGTCGCCTCCAGCGCCAGCACGTCGAGCTCGACGCGGGCGATGTCGCGTAGAAATCCCAGATGCGCCGGATCGTCGGCCGGTATCTCGGCCTTCACGATCTGCTTCAGCTTCCGGAGATAGCGGGTGGACCGGCCGATGCCCGCCATGCTGGTGCGCTCGTTGCCGAGCAGGAACTTGGCGTACGTCCAGCCCTTGTTCTCCTCGCCGACCAGGTTGTCGACGGGCACGCGGACGTCCTCGAGAAAGACGTCGTTGACCTCGTGACTGCCGTCGATCGTGATGATCGGCCGAACGGTGACGCCGGGCGACTTCATGTCGATCAGCAGGAAGGAGATTCCCGATTGCGGCTTCGCATTCGGATCAGTTCGCACCAGGCAGAAGATCCAGTCGGCGTGCTGGGCCAGCGTGGTCCAGGTCTTGTGCCCGTTGACGACGTAGTGGTCGCCCTCGCGCACCGCCTTGGTTCTGACGGTCGCAAGGTCCGAGCCGGAGCCCGGCTCCGAATAGCCCTGGCACCACCAATCCTCTCCGGAGAGAATTCGCGGCAGAAACTTCTTCTTCTGCGCCTCGTTGCCGAACGTGTAGATCACCGGCCCGACCATGGTCACGCTAAAGGCAAGCGGCGGCAGCGTTCCCGCCCGGGAGGTTTCCTGCTCAAAGATGAACCGCTGTGTGACCGTCCAGCCCGGCCCGCCATACTCCTTGGGCCACAGCGGCGCGATCCAGCCCTTCTTGTGGAGGATCCGGTGCCAGAGCAGTGACTGCTCCTTGGTCAGGTCGGTCTCCGGATTGGGCACGCGCATCTCCGCCGGATAATTGTCCGCGATGAAGGCGCGCACTTCATCGCGGAAAGCCTCGTCATCGGCAGACAGCGCAAGCTCCATCGTAAGGGCCTCCTTACCACTTCTCGCCGAAGGGACGGATTTCCAGCTCGAATGTCCACGCGCTCTTCGGCTGCTGATAAAGCTGCCAATAGGACGCAGCGACGGACGACGGCGGCATCAAGAGATCGGGATCGTCGAGCGCATTCGGACCGAGTGCCTCGAGCCGGCGCTGCCGCACCCATTCCGTATCGACGCCGGAATCGATGATGAGATGCGCGACGTGAATGTTCTTGGGGCCGAGCTCGCGCGCCATCGCCTGGGCCACCGCCCGCAGGCCGAACTTCGCGCTGGCAAAGGCGGCATAACCGCTGCCGCCGCGGAGCGACGCTGTCGCGCCGGTGAAGAAGATCTTGCCGCCGCCGCGAGGCAGCATCAGCCGCGCGGCCTCGCGGCCGGCGAGAAAGCCGGAATAGCAGGCCATCTCCCAGACCTTGCGGAAGACCCGCTCGGTCGTATCGAGGATCGGAAAGTTGACGTTGGCGCCGATGTTGAAGATGCAGACCTCGAGCGGCGCATGCTTGTCGGCATCGGCGAGGAAGGAGATGACCTCCTCCTCCTTGCGGGCATCCAGCGAGCATGCATGGATTTCGCCTCCGGCGGCCTCGATCTCCTTGACGAGCGGCTCGAGCTTGGCCCCGTTCCGGCGCCCGGCGAACACCATGAAGCCCTCCGAGGCGAACTTCTTGGCGATCTCGCCGCCGATATAGTCGCCGGCACCGATCACTGCGACGGTTGCATTTCTCTTTTGCATGGATCGTCTCCCGGTTGGATTGAACTTCGTTAGCTCGACGGCTCTATGCCGTCCTTGCGACTGGCCTCGTTTGCTCGAGGATGGACTCCTCGACGTCACGAAGCTGATCCTTGCCGAAGAACATCTCCTTGCCGACGAAGAAGGTTGGCGACCCGAACGCGCCTCGGCTGACGGCATCGCTGGTCAGATCAATCAACCTCTTCTTGACGTCGTCCTGCTGGGCGCGAGCGATCAATCTGTCGATATCGAGCCCCGAAGCCATGAACGCGTTCCGGAAGATTTCGACGTCGTCCATCTTCTTCGGCTCCTCCCACATATGGTGATAGGCCGCGCGAAAATAGGACTCGAACACGCCCTCGAACTGGGCTGCCACGGCGCCCCGCATCAGCATCAGCGTGTTGACGGGAAAGAAGGGATTCTGGCGGAATTTCGTGACGTTGTGGCGGCGGATAAACCGCTGGGTCTCAAGCGCCTGATATTCCGGCTTGTTCTTGATCCCACGAAGCGAGTCGAACGGCGACATGTTGCCCGTCGCCTTGTAGATGCCGCCAAGCAAGACCGGAACATAATCGAATTTCGCACCCGTGCGCTGCTCGATACCCGGAATCGCCACCTCGGCCAGATAAGCGTTCGGGCTGCCGAAATCGAATTGGAATTCAATCTTCAAGGTCATCTCGACTCCTCCCGCGGAACATGTGCTTGCACTGGCGATCCGGTCGCCGGCCTGACTTTCCTCAAACATACAGTTCTAAAATAGAACTGTCAAATGCTCCCGCAATCTGCTGATTTGGTCTAGTCTGGAAGGGTATTGTTTGGAGTTTAGTACCTATCTAGAATGGCAAATCCGCGCCGGCCTCTGCAACGATTCGAGACGAGGTCCGTGCCGCGGCGGCGACTGGAGTGTGTGGATGAAGTGGAAGGAACTCGAGGAAGAGCCGTGCTCGATGGCCCGAACTATCGGCGTGATCGGCGATCGCTGGACTCTTCTGATCCTGCGCGAGTGTTTTCTGCGCACGCGCCGCTTCGAGGGATTTCAGTCGGCACTCGGAATCACGCGGCATTTGCTTGCCGAACGTCTGAAGAAGTTGGTTCGGCAGGGCATCCTGCGCCGCATTCCCTACCAGGAATCCCCCAAGCGGCACGAATATATCCTGACCCAGAAGGGGCTCGATCTGTATCCGATCATGATGGCAATCGTGCATTGGGGCGATATTCACATGGTCGACGAGCGCGGCCGCCCCTTGCTGCACCAGCATCGCAAGTGCGGAAAAGATTTCGATCCGGTCATGGTGTGCTCCGAATGCGGCGAGCCGCTGTCGGCCAAGGAGGTTCATACTCATCCCGGGCCGGGTGCTCGCAGCGCGCCGGCGGCAGCGGCGCCGACGACCTCGAAAACAAAGGCACGCTCGCGGGCCGCCTGAGGCTCGCGCATCGAAGGCCTCCCGCGGCCGGAGGTGCCGCCAGATGCGATCTGGCGGCAAGGGAGTGAGTAACGACCGCACGGGACAGGCTCGCTCTCAGACCCGGATCACATCGGCGCCAGCTTCGTGGGTGTAGAGACGCTCAACCTGTTCGGATCGAACTTTCAGCACCGCGCGTTGGTTGACATAGGCCTTGTCGGTGATCTCGCCTGCCGCCATTGATGGCGGGTCTTTCAGCAGAACGAAGGAGCAGATCCGTTCGCTGCTTCCGACGGTCTCATTGTAGTCCCGAAAGCGATCCAGCAGGAACCCGACCACGGCGGGATCCGAGGTCAAATCCGCACCCGGAGTTTTCGAGATCCGTGCGGCCTCCGTGGGATTCAACCAGCAGAGCAGCGCGCACGCCTCACGATTTTCGCCCGCGACCACCATGTCGAGCAAGACACCGCGCGTTGCGGCCAGGATTGCCGCGCGCATATTGCCGATCGAGACCCAGGTCCCATTCGCAAGCTTGAAGTTCTCGGAAATTCGTCCGGTAAAGCGCAGCCCGAGCTCAGGCTTCTGCGGATCCAGAAACGAGACAGTATCGCCGATGCGATAGAAGCCTTCCTCGTCGAAGGCCATTTCCGTCAAATCCGGCCGCCCGAGATAACCCGGCGTGACGTTGGGTCCCTTGACCCTGACCTCGTAAGTATCCGAGACCGGAATGAGCTTGAGCCGCAGTCCCGGCGCGGGAAGACCGATCTCGCCGGGTCGATCTGTCGCCCAATGGGTCGTACTGATGGTCGGGGCGGTTTCGGTCGTACCGTAACCCGACATGACCGGAATTCGCCGGCCGGTCACCGAGAGTGTCAAGCGATAGAGCTTCTCCAGCGTGTCCTTTGAAATTGCAGCGCCGGCATAACTCATTCGGTCCATCCGCTTGAAGACACTGGCGCCCAGATCGAGATCCTTCTCGACCGCGTCACACAGCAGGTTATAGCCGGCAGGCACGTTGAACATGGCGGTCGGCGACACTTCCTTGAGATTGGCGACAGTCTTATGAAAGAGCTGCGGCAGCGGACGGCCGTCGTCGATATAGAGCGTCCCGCCGTTCTTGAGGATGCCGTGAAGAATGACGTTGCTGCCCATCGTGTGGTGCCAAGGCAGCCACTCCACCTGGACTGGCGCAGCCGGAGGAGACACGAGCTGGCTACCCATTTGCAGGGAGCTTGCCATCATGCGGTGGGTGTTGAGCACGCCTTTCGGAAAGCCTGTCGAACCCGACGTGAAGAGTATCTTGGCGACCGCGTCGCACGAGACCGCACGAGATGCCTCGGCAAATCCGTCGCACGCGGTTTTGGCTATGAGGGTACGGAAGGGCACCGTGTCCGGCGCGCCATCGACACTGATCCAGGTCGCGGCCGCCAATTCCGGAATGGTACGGCCTGCGGAAAACTCACGTCCGCTTTGGACGAACACGAAGCTCGGGCGCAGCACTTCGGCGATGTCCTTGAGACGAGCAAGTCCACCGGGCATCAGCGTGTAGTTTGGCGATATCGAGGCCAGGATGACGCCGATAGACATCGCCGCAAACGAAACCACGGCGTTCTCGATCGAGTTTCCGGAGAGGATGGCCAGCCTGTCCGCTGGCTTTGCGCCCTGATCAAGCAGACTTTGGCCTACCGCCTGGACCTGAGACCATGCCTCGCTGTAGGTGATCTCGTCCCACCCACCCTTCGCATTGCGCTGCGCGAGGAATATCCGGTCCGGGGTGGTGCTTGCCCAGCTCGGCAGAAAGTCCGTGATACGCCAGTCACACGGCTTCCACTCGAGGGGTGAGCTCAATATGAGCGCACCATCTGGTCGGCGCTCGATTGAAACCTCGCGCGGCGCAAACGTCAGTGCCTTCGTCGACATCGAATTGATCTCCTGAAGTACCGGAATGGCGATCGCAGCCGTTGCGCTCGTGTCGCGCAGGACGCCGGCGCCGGCACGTCGTCAATGCCGCTCGCCTCTCGCCTGTTACGTGCTCATTCGGACCTGGCGTCCAGCACTTCTCCGAAGGCTTCCCAAGTCGAGCCGGTCCATCGCTGCAGGCGCATCTGCGTCCAGATCATGTTCTCGGTTTCGCTGGTGTTGATCTTGATGCCCGGCAGTGCGGTCGGGACGACGAAGTCCCGGAGGTTCTTGGCCTGCGCCAGGATGTTCTTGCGGGACAGGTCATCGCCGCATTGTTTCAAGATCTGTTCCAGCAGGATGCCCTGCTGATAACCGGTGAGATAGCTGCCGTTGGTGATATCGACGCCGGGCAGATATTTGTCGATAAACGCCCGATAGGCCTGCATGCCGGGATCATCTTTCCACTTCGGATCCACGACATCCTTGTTGATGGTGCCGACGATCACGCCAGTCGACTTGTCGAGGCCGGCCGGCGTGAGCGTGCCTCCAACCGAGCCGGACGGAAAGTTGATGATGACGGTCGCCTTCCAGCCGATCAAAGAGGCCTGCCGGATCGCCTGCGCAGCGAATTTCGGCGTGCCCGCGATCATCAGGGCATCCGCACCGGAGCTCTTCAGGTTGGTGATCTGCGAATCGACGGTCGGTTCAGTGACCTCATAGGACGCGGTGACGACCCTGCGATCGTAGTCCTTACCGAGAAACGCCTTGAAGGCGTTGACGTAGTCTTTTCCGAGGTCGTCATTCTGGTAGAGGATCGCATATTTGGCGTTCGGCAGAGCCTTCGTGAGGTATTTTGCGTAGATCTTTCCCTCGGTATCGTAGCTGACGAGACCTGTCGTGATCAGCGGGTAACTGGCGACGTCAGTGAACTTGGACGATCCGCTGACGATCGCGATGCTGGGCACCCCTTTCGACTTCAGGTATTTTGACGTTGCCGAAATGGCGGGAGTGCCGAGCTGGCCGAACATGAATGCAACTTCATCGCTCTCAACGAGCTTGCGAACCTGCTCCACCGCCTTGGGCGGGCTATAGGCATCGTCATAGGCGACGTAATTGATCTTGCGCCCGCTGATGCCGCCGCGATCATTCAGGGACTGAATGTAGGCGATCAGCCCCTTGCCCACGAGACCGATCGATGAAGCCGGTCCGCTGAACGGAAACACCCCGCCAATCTTGATTTCCGTCGCCGTAACCCCGGGCTCGTCGGCCGCGAATGCCGGGCTGCCCAACAGCACGAGCAGAACGGCAAGACTCTTCCATCTCGGCAACATCGGCATCCTCCCTGATGCGCACTCTTCGGGTGCGCCGTTCAATTCTTATGCGTCTCTACGACTCGCCAGGCGTCATGCCGTGCGAGATCGAGCGGCTCGCCAAGCGTCGATGGCCAAGCGCGTCAACCGTTGCGGCTCTTGGATCGGCCGCCTCATTCCTCGAACCTACAGTTCTTTTTTTGAACTCGTCAAGCGCTTAGATGCAACACCCCTGACAAAGGACGAAGCGCTTGCGATCTTGCGAAGAGTTGTACTCATAATTCGACAGCGGCACGGGTAGCGGCTGATACCGATTCCAGGCGCGGAGACGCCCCTTTCGGCCCCGGATATCGCGCGTCACAATACAAGACCAGTTCATTCTGTTCTTGAACTTACGAGATGATCGGAGGTGAACCGTAAAATGGCACCGAGGGCTGCGCTGCAACACGCCCGGCCAGCAGGCCAGCGATCCGCTTAGATGCGCGGCGCTCGATTGAAGGGCTCAGGCCATAGACAAAGGAACGTCAAAGCGGGAGCACGCTTCACTGAGAGGGGAGAATTCCAGGGTCTTCAAGACGTTCCGGGCGCAGGCGACGCCGCCCGTGATCTCGCGACACGGACGCTACGGGTCCAAGTTCGTGGATGGCGCCAAGACGTTCAAGGTCGGACGGCAGCGACCCTGATTCCAAGATGGGGTCGCTCGCCAATCCGCGCTGCGCGGAGCGATTGTCAGACTACAAGGTGCCGGAAACAGTCTCACTGCGCATGACACCGCCACCGCGCAATGCAAACGGCAAGGTTCTGAAAGCCGCGTTGCGCGAGAGCAAGACATGAAGGTCGCCACCTGGCACAACGGTACAATAAGGCTGTACTGGCCCTTTCCGCCCTACGGCCCCGCCTTCCCCTTTCGCGCGGCGATCTGCTGTAGCGCCCAGCGCGCGTTCTTGCGCACGTCAGGATCGGGATCGTTGGCGATCACCACGAGGTATGCCTCGCCTTCGGGGGCGGCGATCTCGCCGAGCGCGGCAGCCGCCTCCTTCCGCAAATTCGCCTGCTCATGGTTGATGCAGTTACCGATCGGACGCAGGGCGCGCTCGACCTTCATCTTGCCGAGGCTGCGGATCGCCTTGAGCCGAACCTGCCAAAACCCGTCGGCAAGTGAGACGATAAGCTGATCGGCGGCGAGCGAGCCGTTGACGTTGAGCCCGAGCGTCTCGGCTGCCATCTCCCGGACCATCCAGTCCGCATCCCTGAGTGCGCGGGTGATCGTCTCGGCCGCAGGCTTCATCTGGGAGAAGGCGAGCGCGCTCACCGCGGCGCGGCGCACATGGGCGTCGGGATCATGGATCAGCGCGGTGAGCGCCGGGATCGACTCTTCGAGCTTCAGGAAACCGATGACGCCGATCGCCTGCACGCGGACGGCCGCGTCACCATCCTGGAGCGCTTCCAGCGCAGGCTTCAGCGTGTCCTTGCGGCGCAACTCCTTGAGCGCGCGCAGCGCGCCCATGCGGACGAAGGCGTGGGCATGCTTGACCAGCGGCAGGATGATTTCGGCGCAAGCGGGATCCTTGAATTCGGCCAAACTGTCGGCTGCGGCCGACGCCACGATCCGCTCGGGATCGACGAGCAGCTTGACCAGTGCATTCGCCGCTTCCCGCCCGTCGAACTCGCCGAGCGCCATCGCGACCTGCTGGCGCACGCCCGCGTCGGGATCAGACACCATGTTGGCGAGATGCGCGACCGCAACCGGATCGCCGGAATGGCCGAGCGCAATGATGGCGACGCGCCGCTCGGCCGGATCTGCGGCTTGCAACCGCTCGTCGGCGTCTTCGAGATCGTCATAGGATTCGAACGGACTCGACATGACTACCTCAAGAGATAGGGAATGTTCACGGTGACGGCGCCGGTCGGGCAATCGGCCTCGCAGGGCATGCAGTACCAGCACTCGTCATAGGCCATGTAGGCCTTGTTGGTCATGTCGCTGATGCGGAGCACGTCGAGCGGGCAGACGTCGACGCAGACGGTGCAGCCCTTGTCGGCGATGCATTTGGCGTCGTCGACGACCACCGGGACCGACGTCTGATAGGACGCGAGAGGCATCGTAGATCTCCTGTTGCTTGTCGTTCGATGGATCAGGCGGTCGCGCGGATGCGCTGCTTGTCGTAGAGGTCCTTCTCGTCGTCCGCGATCGGGACGACATAGGGTTCGACCGCGCGCTTCTCACTGGTCATCCTGCCGTTCTGTTTGCTCAGCAGGGTGTGGCAGAACCAGTTCTCGTTGTCCTTCTCCGGGAAATCCGTGCGCCAGTGATAGAGGCCCCAGCGGCTCTCCTCGCGATACAAAGAGGCATGTACCGCCATGTCGGCGCAGTCCATGATCGACTGCACTTCAAGGGCGCGGAGCAGCTCGTGTGCGTTACGTGCGATCATATGCTCCTGCATGTCTTGCCGCGCCTCGGCGAGGCGGCGCATGCCGAGCTCGTATTTGCGCGTGACCTTCGGCGGCTGGAGATAGTCGTTGACCAGGCGCCGCGTCTTGTACTCGACCTGGTTCGGCGGAATGCCGTCCTCGCGCCTGGTCGGCGCCATCACGCGGTCGCGCTCCCTGGCCACGTCGGCGGCATCGAACTCCGCGAAGTCGTGGCTGTCGGCGAACTCCATCGCGTCGATGCCGGCCACCGCGCCGTTGGTGAAGGCGCCGAGCATGTAATTGTGCGGCACGCTCGCCATGTCGCCGGCGGCGTAGAGGCCGGGCACGGTGGTGCGCGCATTGTCGTCGACGAACACGCCGGAGGCGCTATGGCCGGAGCAAAAGCCTATCTCGGAGATGTGCATCTCGATCGAATCGTTGCGGTAATCGACCCCGCGTCCCTGCTGGAACAGGCCACGCGTCGGCCGCTCCACCTTGTGCAGCGTTGATTCGATTTCCGAGATCGTATCCGGGTGGAGATGCTTGAGCTGGAGGAACACCGGGCCCTTACCCGACAGCAGCTCGTTGTAGAATTCGAGCATCATCTGTCCGGACCAGTAGTCGCATTCGATAAAGCGCGATCCCTCGTTGTTGGCGGTAAAGGCGCCGAAGGGACCGGCGACATAGGCGCAGGCGGGACCGTTGTAATCCTTGATCAGCGGATTGATCTGGTAGCATTCGAGGTTCGCAAGCGCGGCGCCGGCGTGGTAGGCCATCGAATAGCCATCGCCGGAATTGGCAGCATTCTCGTAGGTTCCGAACATGTAGCCGGAGGTCGGCAGACCCAGGCGGCCGGCCGCGCCCATGCACAGGATGACGGCCTTGGCCTTGATCACCAGCATCTCTGCGGTACGCGTATTGACGCTGACCGCGCCAGCGATGCGCCCATCTGCCGACTTGAGCAGTCGCGTCGCCATGTAGCGATTGGAGATCAGGATTCGGGCGCGCCGGAGCTGGCGGTAGAGCGCCTTTTTCACTGTCTCGCCGTTCGGCATCGGCAGCACGTAGGTGCCGATATGATGCACCTTCTTGACGGCGTAGTCGCCGTTCTCGTTCTTCAGGAAGCGGATGCCGAAGCTGTCGAGCTCTTCGATGATGCCGTAGCAGTTCTGCGCGTACTTATAGACCGCCTTCTGGTCGACGATGCCGTCATTGGCGATGGTGATTTCCTTGGTGTACTGCTCCGGTGTCGCATAGCCGGGGATGACGGCATTATTCAAGCCGTCCATGCCCATCGAGATCGCGCCGGAGCGCTTGACGTTGGCCTTTTCGAGCAGGACGACATTGGCCTTCGGATTCTTCAGCTTCGCCTTCAGTGCAGCCATCGGGCCGGCTGTGCCGCCGCCGATGACCAGCACATCGCAGGAAACCTCCGAAAATCCGTCGACGATCTGATCTAGTGCCATCGCTTGCTCCTGGTTCGCCGGCATTTCCGGCGCCTTTGCATCAGATTTGTTCAGAGGGCGTCGCGGCGATAGCAATTAGTTGTCGACGGGACGCGATTTGCCCCTCAGCGCTCGACGAACGCCTTTTCGATCACGAAATGCCCGGGCTGGCTGTGGTTCCCCTCGACGAAGCCACGCGCGGAGAACATTGCGGGCAGTTCCTCCAGCATCGCCGGGCTGCCGCAGAGCATGATGCGGTCGGTCTCGATATCGAGGCTGCCCTGCCCGATATCGTCGAAGAACTGGCCCGAGGCGATCAGATCGGTGATGCGGCCACGATTCCTGAACGGCTCTCGGGTGACCGTCGGATAGTAGACGAGCTTGTCGCGGATCAGCGGTCCGAAGAATTCGTGATTGCGGAGGCCTTCGACCACGTGCTCGCCATAGGCGAGCTCAGAGACTTGGCGGCAGCCATGGGCGAGCACGATCGTCTCGTAGTTCTCGTAAACGTCGGGGTCCTTGATCAGGCTGGCGAACGGCGCGAGCCCCGTGCCGGTCGAAAGCAGCAGGAGGCGCTTTCCCGGAATGAGGTTGCCGGTGATCAACGTCCCCGTCGCCTTGCGGCCGACCAGGATGATGTCGCCTTCGCTGATCTTCTGGAGGCGCGAGGTCAGCGGACCGTCCTGCACCTTGATCGAGAAGAACTCGAGCGCTTCCTCGTGATTGGCACTCGCCATGCTGTAGGCCCGCATCAAGGGCTTGCCCTCGACCTCCAGCCCGATCATGGCGAACTGGCCGTTCTGGAAGCGAAAGCCGGGATCGCGCGTCGCGGTAAAGCTGAACAGGGACTCGGTCCAGTGCCGGACCGACAGAACCGTCTCTTTCTGAAATGCGCTCATCTCGTCTCCGTGCCTCGATCGCGCACAAGGTTTCGGAGAGACGGGCATCCGGCAACGCGGAAGTGAAACTCCCGGTCGATTAGTTTCACATTTCGCGGGCGATGATCGGAGAGCGGCCGGCGTTGGCAACTAGTTGCTATTCGCACTCGTCTGCAACGCCGTAGAAGAGGGTCGGAGATACGTCATGACCATGACCTTGGTAGTACCGACCGTGGCCGACTACGAAGCGAGCGCCGATCTGGCGATGCTCCTCGTCCGCACCACGCTGGACGACGCGCTGAGCGTCCCTGCCGAAAAACTTCGCCTCTCCTGCAAATGCGCCCACTGCATCCGCGCCCGCTTCGACGGCCGTTTCCCCGAACACTTTCCCGGCATCGCCATCACCGAGATCGGCGATCTCGGCTATGGGCTGAACATCTCGTTCTCGGACGGACATAACAGGGGGATTTACCCGAAGACGTATTTGCTGAGCCTGGCGGGGCGCCTGACCCGCATCCACACTCGTCATTCCGGGGCGCCCGAAGGGCGAGCCCGGGATCCATAACCCCCGCTCGTGGCTATGGATTCCGGGCCTGCGCGCTTTGCGCGCATCCCGGAATGACGCAGGAAGTTTGCGCTTTCCCATCTGGCACGGACATTGCTCCTCTTTAGAACGATTTGAACGTTCCGGAGGCAGATGATGTTGCAGGCGGCGAATGCGGTGCGCGGGGCTGTTCCCCCGGCAGTCCGGCCTGCAGGCAGCTCCTCGCTGCTGCTCACCGAGAACCAGCAATGGATCGGCGGGCCCCCGCC
>NZ_AJQF01000243.1:0-6762 GCF_000261705.1 Bradyrhizobium genomosp. III
CGCGAGCGGGAGCAGGTGCTGAAGCAAGGCCGCCGAAAAGTGCTCAACCGCGGCCAGACGCTGTTCAGCCAGGGGGGCAAGCATGACGGCATCTGGCTGATCGAGAGCGGCCGTATCCGGGTGTTCTACACCTCCCCACTCGGGCGCGAGATCACGCTGGCCTATTGGCATGTCGGCAATTTCGTCGGCGGGCCGGAAGTGTTCGAGGGCACGGTGCATCAATGGTCCGGTGTTGCGTCCAGCAATTGCAGCGTCGTGCACCTTCCCGGAAAGGAGCTGCGATCCCTCGCCGTCGAGATCCCGAACCTTGCGATCGGCCTGATCGAAGGCCTGACGTTCAAGGGCAAATGCTATTCGGCTCTCGCCCAGATGCTGGGAACGCGCTCGATCACGCAGCGCCTTTCGCATTTGCTGCTGCATCTCGTCGAGCTCTATGGTGTTGAGGACGCCGATGGCAGGGTGATCGCGGCCGCCTTTACCCATGCCGACATCGCGCACATGGTCGGTGCCACCAGGCAATGGGTCACGATCAGCCTGAAGCGGATGCAGGAGAAGGGAATCGTGCAAACCAGGCGGTCACAGATCGTGGTCTGCCGGACGGACGTGCTGGAGGAGATGCGCGGCCACGCATCCGATTGACCGAATTTGCGACCATCGCCCCTGCTCAGGCAAGCGGCTTTATAGTGCAGAACTGCTCAAGGAGTATGCAATCAGCTTTTCCCGGCAACTAATCGACTGCAGCGCTCATTCCGGATTTGCCCTGTCCGGGCCCTCCCCCAATCATGGCAACCACAGCACATCCAACCGAATGAGGATGAGAATGGTCCGCCGTCTTTCCACGCTCTCGATCGCGACGTCGGTGACGTCGCTGGCCCTTCTGGTCGCGCAGCCGGCCTCGGCGGAAACCGTCACGCTTGGCATCGGAACGCAGGATACGACAACCAACACGGTGACCGCCGGTGTCGTCATCCGCCAATTGCACCTGCTCGAAAAATATCTGCCGAAGGACGGCAAATACAGCAACATCAAGTTCGAGCTGGAGTGGCAGAACTTCACCTCCGGCCCGCCCGTCACCAACGCGATGATGGCGAACAAGCTGCAGATCGGCATGATGGGCGACTATCCGCTGATCGTGAACGGCTTCACCTTCGAAAGTAACCCCGAAAGCAAGAGCCGGCTGATCGGTATCGCCGCCTACAGCCTGTCCGGCTCCGGCAACGGCATCGTCGTTCACAAGGACTCGCCCTATTACGATCTCGCTGATCTCAAGGGCAAGCTCGTCAGTGTACCGTTCGGCTCCGCCGCCCATGGCATGGTGCTCAAGGCGATGCAGGACCGTGGCTACACGTCCGACTTCTTCCAGCTCGTCAGCCAGAGCCCGGAGGTCGGCTCGACCAATCTCCAGGAAAAGAAGATCGACGCGCATGCCGACTTCGTTCCCTTCGCCGAGCTGCTGCCGTTCCGCGGCTTCGCGCGGAAGATCTTTGACGGCGTCGAGACCAACGTACCGACCTTCCACGGCATCGTGGTCCGCACCGATTTCGCCGATAAATACCCGGAGGTCGTCACCGCCTATCTGAAGGCGGTCATTGCCGCCAATCAGTGGCTGCGCGACGATCCCAAGCTGGCCGCGGAGAAGATCCAGGAATGGACCGGCATCAGCAAGGAAGTGGTGTACATCTTCCTGGGGCCCAGCGGCAACATGACCACCGATCCCACGGTCAAGCCGGCATTGATCAACGCCGCCACCGCCGACGTCAAGGTTCTGCAAAATCTCGGCCGGATGAAGGAATTCGATCCGAAAAAATGGGTCGACGATGGCCATATCCGCAAAGCCTATGCCGAGATGAAGCTCGATTACGACGCGCAGCTCGCGAGCACCAAGAATTACGAGATCGCCGGCGAAGACACCTTCTGCAAGAAGCCGATCACCGATCCGCGCAAGGCCGGTGAGGTCTGGGTGGATGATGCCGGCATCATGCCGTTTGCGTCCGCGGCGTGCACCCTGGGGGCCTATGCCGGCTTCAAGGCCAAGGGCAAGAAGATCAACGTCGCCTACGTCTTCGACACCACGCGCGGCATCAAGCTGTTCGCCGACCAGGCCTTCTTCGCCGTCGGCGATGGCGACGTCGCGCCGTTCCTGCTGAAGAAGGACGCCGAAGCCTATGCCGCCAGGAACGGCGGCAAGGTGCTGGGCTTCGACGACGCGGTGAAGGCGGCGGTCGGCGGAGGCAAGACGTGAGTAGTCCCGCCATCCTCAGACATCCCGAGGACAGCATGCCGGCAACAGCCATTGCAGAGACGGGCGTGGAGCCCGTCGCCACCCCGCCCTCCTTCGGAACGCTCGCGCTGCGCTGGTATCGACTGAACCGCGGCGGCCTGCGCGCGATCGCGATCGGCATCACCTCGCTGCTGGCATTCCTGCTGGTCTGGCACCTGCTCACGACCTATCGCGTCGTGTTCTTCGTGCGATTCACCAATGTGCCCTCGCCGCTCGCGGTCTATGCCAGTTTCACCAAGGCGATCCACGATCCCAAATTCCTGATGCACATCGTCTTGAGCTGCCGGCGCATCCTCGTCGGCTTCTCCCTTGCAGCCATCGTCGGGGTGCCGCTCGGTCTCGTGATGGGCCGCTTCAAGCTCGTCCATGAGATCATCTTCCCGGTCGCCGAAGTGCTGCGACCGATCCCGGCAATCGCCTGGGTGCCGATGGCGATCATGCTGTGGCCGACCAACGAGCAGAGCATCGTCTACATCACCTTCCTCGGCTCGTTCTTCCCGATCCTGGTGAATACACTTCACGGCATGACGCTGGTCGATCCCGTGCTGGTGCGCGCAGCACAGTGCCTCGGCGCGCGGGAGCGCTCGATCTTCCGGGAGGTGTATTTTCCGGCATCGCTGCCGCACATCTTCACCGGCCTCACGGTCGGCATGGGCGTAGCATGGGTCTCGCTGATCGCGGCCGAGATGATCTCCGGCCAGTACGGCATCGGCTACTTCACCTGGGAGGCCTATTCGCTGGTCCAGTACGCCGACATCGCGCTCGGCATGATCGCAATCGGCGTTCTCGGCCTGGGATCGAGCCTGCTGATCCGGGGCGCCGGACAATTGGTGATGCCGTGGAGAGCAAAATGAGCGAGATCCCCGCCAAGGCACCGCAAGGCCATATCGACGTCAGGAGCTTCTCCCTCAGCTATGACGGCATCGAGGGACCGGTCCAGGCGGTCACCGATACGCAGATCCATGTGAAGCCGGGCGAGTTCGTCTCGATCGTCGGGCCCTCCGGCTGCGGAAAATCGACGCTGCTCAATGCGGTCGCGGGCTTCCTCAAGCCGACCACCGGTATTGTCACCGTCGACGGCGAGCGTGTGAGCGGACCCAGTGCCGAGCGCGGCATGGTGTTCCAGCAATATTCGCTGTTCCCCTGGAAGACGGTGCGGGAGAACGTCGAGTTCGGGCTGAAGATGCGCGGCATGCCTCGCTCGCAGCGTGAGCGCGCCGCCCGGACGCTGCTCGGGCTGGCGGGCCTGGAGGCCTTCGAGAAGCACTATCCGGAAAAGCTCTCCGGCGGCATGAAGCAGCGCGTCGGCATCGTCCGCGCGCTCGCCACGGGGCCGAAAGTGCTGTTGCTGGACGAGCCCTTCGGTGCACTCGACGCCCAGACCCGCGTCATCATGCAGCAGATCCTCACCAACATGTGGCAACGGCTGAAGATCTCGGTGCTGTTCGTCACCCACGACATCGACGAGGCGATCTTCCTGTCCGACCGGGTCTACTGCATGACCGCGCGCCCCGGCTCGATCAAGGCGGAGATCCCAATTCCGCTGGAACGGCCGCGACAGCAATCCATGATGATGTCCTCGGAATTTTTGGCGCTGCGCCGCGGGCTGATGTCCCTGATCCGCGAGGAGAGCCTGAAGGCGATGGGCGGCGAGATCAACGACCTCGGCATGCGCGGATTGAACATCGAGCTGCATGGCCAATCTTTGGCCGAGGTACTTTAGGCGAAGCCCCCCGCACTGATCTAGATGCTGCGATAGCGCTCGATAGCTGAAAGATCCGGCACTGTTCCGAGCCCCGGGTCGTCACTCAGCTGAACCGTGCCTTCGCGCACGTCGACCAGGGAGCCGCAAAACAAATCGCGCAACGGATTGTCGTTGGCGTCGACCTCCAGCCAGCCATCCCCTCCGATGCCGGCAAGCAGATGAGCCGAGGCAAGCAGTCCAACGCCGCCGCCGAGATAGTGCGGGCAAAACGTCTTGCGCGCGTCGAGGATGTCGCGCGCCAGTCCGACACAGACCGTGAGCCCGCCCCACTTCGCGATGTCCGGCTGAACCACGCCGAGCACGTCCTCGGTCAACACCTGCCTGAAGCCTTCGGCGCTCGAGATGTTCTCGCCGGCCGCAATCGGCATGTCCGCGCCTGCCCGCAGTCTTAGCCATTCTTCGCGTGGCCGATCGGCGCGGATAGGCTCTTCCAGCCAACGCAGATCGAACCCGCCAAGCCGCTCCAGCATCTGAAGCGCCTGTTCGACCGACCAGCCCTGATTGGCATCCGCCGCTAGCATGCCCGCGCCGACGATCTGGCGCAGAGCCGCGAGGTTGCCGAGGTCGATGTCGGCGCCGAATCCGACCTTCAACTTCAATGCGCGATGACCTCGCTCGAGTGCGGCTTCGGCCGTCTGCGTGGCTCCGCCGGGATTGATGCCGCTGGCATAGACCTTGATCGTACTGCCGTGCCCCCCGAGCAGCCGCCAGAGCGGCAAGCGCCGACGGCGCGCCGAGAGGTCCCACAGCGCGAGATCGATGCCCGCGATCGCCTGCGCAAACGGACCGGGTTCGCCGCATTGCAGCGCCAGCACTTCGGTGCCCCTCGTCAGGCTCTCGAAGGCTTGAGCCGGACCGTCGAATTTGCGCCCGACGAGACCGGGCGCGAGCACCTCGTTCACGAGTCGCGCACGATGCTCCGCACCGGGCGCGGGAAAATTCGACCAGGCCTCGCCCCACCCCTCGACGCCATCTTCATCGACGGCGCGAATGAAGACGGCGGGGCGGTTGAGCATGCGGCCGAACGACGTCACCACCGGCGTCGCCAACGGATAGCGATAGCAGAACGCTTCGATCGAGCGGATGGTGAAGCTGTCAGACGTCATGTTGCAGATCCTGCGATCGAGATCGGACCACGCGGAACGGCCATCAGCTCAATACGCGCGCGCGAAGTCCCCTTCCCGCTTGATATCAGTGAATACGGGAAAGCGCGCCTTCCACGGCGTTCCCTTGGCCTTTGTCAACTCGTTGAGCCGTTCGAGCACACCAAGGCCATCCTTGCGCAGGCTGGCGGAAACCGCCGCGCGGTCCGGGAAATTCTTCAAGACGGCATCGAGCCAGATCGTGCGGCCCGCCAAAAACCCGCCCGCGCCCGCGGCATAGGCAAAGTCGAGTACCCGTTCGAATTTCTCCGGCGCAGCACCGCCGGAGAGCAGCACCCAGGGGATGCTGCGCGCGCGGCAGATGTCGCCGATCGCGTCGAACTCCGTCTGCGCGGCTTTCGCCTCGGCGCCGCCATCCCGGGCAGGCAGATTGTTGGCCGCCAGCGGGCTCTCCAGCTTCAGAAGGTCGACGCCATATTCCGGCTTGGCGAACTCGCGCACGCTCTCGATGACCAGACCTGGAAGTTTTTCGGGCGACTCCACGTAGTCAGCGGTGTGATTGGCGCTGCCGAGGAACGGATAGACCAACAGCTCCAGGACGTAGGGAATGTCGTGACGGGCGCAATCCTGCCCGATCTCGCGAACGAACCGCTTCTGATGCTCGTTGACCGCAGCATCGGCGTCCGGCCGGTACCACGCCAGCACCTTGACGGCGTCGCCGCCCATGGCGCGGATCTTCTCAACGCTCCAATCGGTGATCGCCCGCGACTTGCGTCCGCCCGATGTCTCATCCACCCGGTGCTCTTCAAGGGTCATGATGAGACCGCAACGCGGCGGCAGAAGATCGATGGCCGCGGGCACCGCGAAATTCGGATCGAACAGCATCGAGCTGCAATGTGGCGCGAGGTTCTCGACGAGCAGACGCTTTGCTGCCGTCACGTCGGAATACTCGACCTGGTCCCGCGTAATCCCCTTTGCTTTCGCAATAGCGTCAAACAGCGGCGGCCGCTGATCCAGCGCGACCATGCGAAAATGACCGTCCGCGTCGGCCAGACGCGCCAGGCCGCGGTTCTTTCCAATCGTTCTCATGGCTTCGTCCTCATGAATGCAAGACACTCGTTGATGGTGGGGATTCCGTTGCGTCCGCCTGCGTGGCGGCATTTCATTGCGGCCGCCGCGGCGGAAAACGCCATCGCGTCGCGCACGTCGAGGCCGGCGCCGACCGCGAGGGCATAAGCGCCATGGAAGACGTCGCCGGCGCCCGTGGTGTCGACCACATCGACCGCGAAGGCCGCCTGCCGGTGCAGGCGGCCGTTCTCGTACCAGCTCACACCCTCGCCACCGCGCGTCACGGCGATGATGCGACACCCGAAGCGGGCGAGCGCGGCGAGGGTTTCATCCTTGGCCGAGCCGCCAAAAGCCGTGAGCGCGGGCTCGGAGAAGATTGCGTGGTCAGTCAGGGGCAACAGCCGCTCGAACACCTCGGCATCGGCCATGTCGCCGTCGAGCACCGTCGGGATCCCGCGCGCGCGGGCTTCGCGGAACAACGTTGCCGCCCCCTCGACCCAGCGCGGATCTGCCAGCACCGAGGATGCGCGGGCAACCGTCTCCAA
>NZ_AJQF01000244.1:0-766 GCF_000261705.1 Bradyrhizobium genomosp. III
GGAAATTGACGATCTGCCGTTCGCCCGAGCTGTCGACGATGATCCCGGAGACCGACGAGCGGCCATCGGGAAACAGCCGGAAATTCTCGACATCGATGCCCTCGGCGCCGAAGGCGGACCGCATCTCCTGGCCGGCGGCATCATTGCCTGCCCGGCCCCAGAACGCGACCGCCGCGCCGAGCCTTGCAACCGTAACCGCGGCGTTGGCGGCCATGCCGCCGCCGAGGGTCCCGTAGCCGGCGGCCTTGATCTTCTCGCTTCTGCCTGCAAAGAGCCGGTCGACGCGCCAGATCTGATCGAGCGCCGACAGCCCGAGGCAAATCACCTGCACGCGATCCGCCTTGGACACGAGCTCTGCCAGCGCCGACGGATTTCCAATGTTCGCCGGCGAGCTCACCGCAAGACCCGCCCGTCTGCGGCGTCGAACAGATGCGTCCGGCCGGGTTGCGGGCGGAGGCTGAGGCGATCGCCGACCTTCGGTCGTAGCGACGGATCGACCCGCGCGATGGATGCCGCGCCGGCGAGATCGAAATGGATCAGCGTGTCCGAGCCGAGCGGCTCAACGAGCTTGACGTTCACTGCAATACCGTCGGCGGCATCGGTGGCAACGGCAAAATGTTCGGGACGAATGCCAAGCACAGCGCTGCCGGCCCGCCGCAGCCCGTTTGCCGTCTCCTCGCCCAGCGGCACCACCGTTCCGCCTTGCGAAAGGATCGCACGCTCCTGTCGCCATTCGACCGGAAAGAAATTCATGGCTGGCGAGCCG
>NZ_AJQF01000245.1:0-31037 GCF_000261705.1 Bradyrhizobium genomosp. III
TGGCCGGCCGCTCGTAGACCGCCTCAGGCGTGTCGTATTGCTGGATCGTGCCGCTCTGAAGCACCACGATGCGGTCGGCCATGGTCATGGCCTCGATCTGGTCATGCGTCACGAAGACCATGGTGGTCTTGAGCTCCTGCGACAGCGCCTTGATCTCGGCACGCACCTGCCCGCGCAGCTTGGCGTCGAGATTCGAGAGCGGCTCATCGAACAGGAAGGCTTTTGGATTGCGCACGATCGCACGCCCCATGGCGACGCGCTGGCGCTGGCCGCCGGAGAGCTCCTTCGGCTTGCGGTCGAGATACGGCTCGATGTGCAGCAGCGACGCCGCGCGCTTCACCCGCGCGTCGATCTCCGCCTTCGGCGTTCCCCGCAGCTCCAGCGCAAAGGACATGTTGTCGTAAACCCGCATGTGCGGATAGAGCGCGTAATCCTGGAACACCATCGCGATGTCGCGCTGCGCCGCCTGCACGCCGTTGACGCGCGTATCGCCGATGTAGAGGTCGCCGGAGGAAATCGGCTCGAGGCCTGCGATGATCCGGAGCAAAGTCGACTTGCCGCAACCGGACGGGCCGACGAAAACCACGAATTCGTGGTCCGCGATCTCCAGGTTGAGATCGGGGATCACAGTGAAATTGCCGTAGCGTTTGGTAAGGTTGCGGATCGAGATCGAGGCCATATCGCTTAGTCCAGCGCCAGTACAGGCTTGATCAACTCGCCTTTGGCGAAGCGGGCGAAATTCTCGGGCAAGGCGGACAGGCCGAACTCGCCGTCGACGAGAACGCGGTATTCGTCCTTGTACCTGCGCAGCAGTTCGACGTTCGGCTCGAAATCCGAAACCGGGAAGTAGAAGGTCCGGATCATGTAGAAATCCTTGCGGCGGAACACCTTGCCTTCCTCGATGGTCCAGGGCGCGGCGTTCTCGCCGACCAGCACCAGCGCCCCGCGCGGCAGGACGAGCTCGATACCGAGGTTGCGCGCCGCGTGCGCGCCGGAGCATTCCATGATGAGGGCGAACCGTTTCGACGTGTCGCCGACCGGATGCGGTTTCACGCCGAACGATCGGGCGATATTCAAGCGTGCAGCGTTCGGATCGGCCACGTGGATGTCGTCATAACCGAGACTACGGAGCGCCAGCACGACGCCGAGACCGACAGGCCCCGCTCCCATCACGAGGACCGCACCTGCCTCGTCCGGCTGCACTACGCGACTGACGAACCGCACGGCGTGGCCGGAGGTGCCGATAGTGTCGAGCAAGAGCGGCGCGAGGCTGTCCTCGATATCGTCGGGCACCGGCAGCAGGCAATTCTCCGGCACCGGCACGTATTCGGCGTAGCCGCCCGGCCTGTTCCAGCCGATCAGGCTCGAGACCTCCAGGCACATCTGGGTGTCGCCGCGCTTGCAGGCCGCACAGTGGTCACAGTGCAACGGGATATAGACGGCGCAGCGGCGGCCATGCAGGCGATGGCCGGGCTGCTCGACGACGCCAAAAATCTCGTGGCCGGCGGTGAACTCGGCGCCTTTGTGCCAGAGCTTGAAGTCCGAGCCGCACAGCGCGGTGCGCGAGACCCGCACCAGCACCTCGCCTGCCCCAACGTCGGGCATCCGTACCGGCTCGATGGTGATGCGTTCGTGACCATGGAACACCGCAGCCTGCATGATCGCGTTCGGACGTGGCGTTACGTTCATCAGATACCTAACCTTTCACCGCGCCGAGCGTCAGCCCGGACACCAGCCAACGCTGAACCAGAGCTGCCAGTACCAGCGGCGGCAATGCGATCAGCGTCGCCGCGGCCATCAGGGCGCCCCATTGCGTCGAGCCTTCGCCGATGAAATTGAATGCAGCCGCGATCAGCGTCTTGGTGTCGCCATTGGAAAGCACCAGCGCAAACAGGAAGTAGTTCCACGAGAATACGAAGGCCAGTATGGCCGAGACGGCGATGCCGGACGCCACCAGCGGCAGCGCGATGCGCCAGAGGATGCGGGTGACGCTGCATCCATCGACCTGCGCCGCCTCGAACACGCTGCGCGGGATGCCGTCAAACGACGGCAGCAAGACCCAGATCACGATCGGAAGTGTGATCACCGCGTGGCTGAGGATTAGCGCCGTGTACGACCCGATCATGCCGACCTGCCGGAACATGACATACCACGGCAGCAGGAACAGCGTTCCCGGTGCCATGCGCGCCGCGAGCGTCAGGATCGCCGGCCACGAAATACGCGTCCAGGAGACGGCGAACGCGGCCGGAATTCCGAACAGGAGCCCTAGCGCGGTCGAGCCGACGGTGACGATCAGGCTGTTGAGGGCATAGCTCAGGAACGGCGTCGTCTTGGTCAGCTCGACATAATTGTCCAGCGTCGGCGTGAAGATCAGTGTCGGCGGATAGGCAGTCACCTCGAAGGACGGCTTGAAGGAGGCCAGCACCATCCAGACCGTTGGCGTCATGATGATAACGCCGGCCAGCACGAGCTGCACCAGGTTGAGCCAGCGTATCCAGCGGTCGGTGTTGACTGCGTCGGTCATGAGATCACCACGCCACCGCGCCGCGCAGGTGGTTGAAGGCGAGCACGGCGCCGAACACGATCGCGGTCAGCGTCAGCATCAACGCGCTGGCATAGCCGATGTTGAAGAATTCGAAGCCGACCCGGAAGCCGTAGATATTGAGCGTATTCGAGGCGTTGCCGGGCCCGCCCTGGGTCGTGATGTAGATGATGTCGAAGAAGCGCAGGAGATCGACGCTGCGCAGGATGGCTGCAGTGACGATGGTCGGCAGCAGCAGCGGCAGCGTGATGCGCTGGAAGGTCTTGAACGCAGATGCGCCATCGATCTGCGCGGCCTCGTAGACGCTCGGCGGCAGAGATTGCAGGCCGCCGAGCACGATCAGGGCGACGTACGGCGTCCACTGCCAGCTATCGATCAGCGCGACCGTCGGAATGACCCATGTCGGCGAGGCCAGCCAGTCCGACGGCGGCAGGCCGAACGATTGCAGGATGTAGTTGGCCGCGCCCAGCGACGGATCGAGGATCACAAGCCACATCATGCCGGCGACCACCGGCGGCATCATGAACGGCGAGATGAACAGCGATCGCACGATCCCAGGAAGGCGCTTGGCATGAAACAGCACCAACGCAAGCCAGACGCCGAAGACGAGTTGCAGCACCAGCGAGAGCACGAACAGCGCAATGGTGATCCACAACCCATGCCAGAACTCGACGTCGGACATTAGCTTCGTGTAATTGGCAAGGCCGGCAAAGGACTGCTTGCCGGTCGAAGAGAAGGTCTGGAAGCCGAGCCAGATCGTATAGACGACCGGAAATGCGATCATCGCGACCGTGAAGATCACGGCCGGCGCCGAGAGCGCCGCCATTTCCAGCTTCTGCCGGTCCTGCGTGAGTGTCGCAGCCGTGTCAGACATGTATTCCTGTCCTCGATCGAGTTAGGTGCCGGCCGGCGCGAAACCAGCCGGCACCGGGCGGTCAGTTCAGCGCGATCAGCGCGTCCAGCGCCTTGTCGGCGTCCGCGCAAGCCTGATCGACGGTCTTTTGCTTCAGGATCAAATCCTGCACCGCCTGACCAATGAACTCGCGCGATTGCGGATTGGCGACGATGGGATAGCCGACTTCGGACGAGCCCTTGGTGGCGAGCACGTCGAGCGCGGCCTGCCATTCCTTGCGCACCGGCTCCTCGTCGATCCACTTGCGATATTCGGGGTCCTTGGCGACGGACGGACGCGGCGGGGCAATGCCCTGCAGGGCCATCTTCTTCTGCACCTCGGGGCTCGTCGCCCACTGCACGAAGTACCAGGCCGCATCAGGCTGCTTGCTGTGTGAGGACACCGCCATACCCCAGCCGATCGTGGTCGGCACCTGGCCGGCCTCGCCCGCCGGGAACGGCAACAGGCCGGTATCCTTCAGGCGCGCGCCGCCTTCCATCACCGTGCGCAGTTCATTGGAGGATTCGAACGCCATCGCCGCGCGGCCGCCGCGATACAGCGCCGAAATCTGCTGGAAGCTGTAATTGACGACGCCGGGCGGTCCGAAGTCACGCAGCAGCCGGCTATAGGTGTCGAGCGCCTCCTTGCCCTTGGCCGAGCACAGGCTCGACTTGCCGCTCGCGATATACGCGCCGCCGATATTGTGCAGCATGTTGCTGAAGGTGTAGGCGATCGCAGGCTTGAGGCCACGCGAGACGAACGGCGTCACCGTGCTGTCGCAAGTCTTGATCTTCTCGGCGGCAGCCTCGACGTCCTTGATGGTCTTCGGCGCCTCGAGGCCGCACTTCTTGAAGATATCGGTGCGGTAATAGAAAATCGGGCCCTCGATGTTCATCGGCATGCTGGTCAGCTTGCCGCCGAACGTCGCGGCCTTCAGCAGGGCCTGGCTCAACCCCGCCGGATCGTAGTCCTTGGCGACCTCGTTCTTGGCCATCGCGGTGAGATCGCCGTACCAGCCGGCAGCGGCGAACTGCTCGCCTTCGCGCGAGGGCAGCGTCATGAACACATCGACCTCGTCGCTGTTCGCATTCATGACGGTGACCAGACGCTGGCGCATCTGCTGTTCCTGATAGCCGTCGACCTTCAGGGTCATGCCGGTCAGCTTCTCGAAATCGGCCTTATAGGTGAGCAGCGCCTGCGAAACCGGATTGTTGTTGGCGAGAAAGGTGACGGTCTTGCCCTTGAACTTCATCCAGTCGAATTCGGCCGCGCGCGCCTGCGCGCTCACGGCGGCAATCGCAAGAACGGGCAACGCGACGCGCGTCGCGAGCATCCTGGCCTTCATCGAACTCTCCTCCCGCTGGCCGCTTTATGCTGTCGGCGCTTTCTGAAAACGGTTACATCCTAAGCGCCATCTCACCTCTGTCAAGCGATAGACAATCTATCTTTTGTGCGGCAATATCGCAGGTACTCACCTTGCCGCGCTCACGATCCGAGATTGTAACGTTACATCATGAATCGACCGTCCGCCAAATTGACGAAGCAAGGCATCCGCGCCGTTGCGGCACGAGCCGGTGTGTCGACGGCATCGGTCTCGCGTGCGCTCAACAATCCCGATGCAGTGAGCCCGTCCCTGCGCGCGCGCATTGCGCAGGCAATCGAAGCCGTCGGTTACATCCCGCATGCGCCGGCCCGCATTCTGTCATCGCGGCGATCGCGTACGCTTGGCGCGATCGTGCCGACGATCGACAACACGATGTTCGCGCGCGGCATCGCCTCACTGCAAAGATACCTGTCCTCGGTGGGCTACATGCTGTTTCTCACCACGAGCGGATACGATCTCGACGTCGAGCTGCAACAGGCCCGCAACTTGATCGGTCGCGGCGTCGATGGCCTCGTGCTGCGGGGCGACTGCCATCACGAGGGGTTGCGCAAGCTACTCGCGGACAATGCGGTGCCTTTCATCAATGTCGGGATCTATCAGCCCGACCGGCCCTACCCTTGCGTCGGCACGAACAACGAGGCCGCTGCCCATCGGGCAGCCGGGCATGTCATCGAGCTCGGCCATCGCCGGATCGGAATCGTTTCCGCCCTCCAGCGCAACAACGACCGCGCCGGCGCCCGCGTCGCCGGCTTTCGCCGCGCGCTCGCGGAGAACGGCCTGGAGCTGCCTCCGGAATGGCATGTCGAGGTGCCCTATACCCTGGACGACGCGCGCGAGGCGGCCCGCCATCTCCTCAACCTCAAGAATCGCCCGACGGCAGTGGTCTGCGGCAACGACGTCATTGCCTACGGCGTCCTGTTGGAAGCGGAGCGCAGCGGCTTTTCGGTGCCGCGTGATCTGTCGGTCGTCGGCTTCGACGACCTCGACTGGAGCCGCCATTTGCGACCGAGCCTGACGACGATCCACGTCCCAACCGACGAGACCTGGCAGCGTGCCGGAGAATATCTGGTGCGCAGCCTCGCCGGTGAGCAGACCATCATGCATCGTGAGATCGACTTCTCGCTGGTGGTCCGGGAATCGACGGCTCCGCCTCCCGCACTCCCGAAGTGAGATCCTCCGATGAGTACCAGCTTTTCTCTCACTTCCGGTTTTCATGCCGTCGTGATCGGCGGCGCCGGCGACATCGGCGCCGCGATCAGCAACCAGTTCTGCGACCTCGGGGCGACGGTGACCGCCACAGGCGTCAATGACGCCGATCTCGCACGCTCCCTGCTCAAGCCGCGCGCCGGACTTGCGCTCACGACGCTCGATGTCACGAGCGATCAGGCCGTCGCGTCACTCGCCGGGCGGCACGAACGCGTCGATGCGCTGATCAATTGCGCCGGCATCCTGGCACGGGACAAGGAATACGAAATCGAGACCTTCATGAAAGTGCTCGACGTCAATCTGACGGGCACTTTCCGAACCTGCATGGCGTTCCGCCCGCAGCTGGCGAAGATGAAGGGCTCGATCGTCAACATCGCCTCGATGAATGCAACCCTGGCCCTGCCGCGGATTCCGGCCTATTGCGCCAGCAAGGGCGGCGTCGTGATGCTGACCAAGGCGCTGGCCCTGGCGTGGGCCGAAGACGGCATCCGCGTCAACGCCGTCGCGCCCGGTTATGTCGAAACCGCGATCAATGCCGCCGGCCGCACCGACCGCGCCCATTATGAGCGCATCGCCGACCGCACCGCGTTCAAGCGCTGGGGCCAGCCCGAGGACATCGCCGGTGCCGTCGCCTTTCTCTGCATGCCAGCCTCGCAATACGCGACCGGAACGGTGGTCGCGGTGGATGGCGGGTTTCTTGCGGGCTAGCGGCAGCTGTCACACGTTCGCAAGATGGCGCGGCTGCAGGTGCAGCCGCGCCGATCTAGCTCAGCGGAAATTGCCCTTGGTCTCGGGGATCACGACCGCGCCGATCAAATAGATCACGAACACGCCGACTGCAAAGTAGGCCAACGACATCGGAATCTCCGCGGGGCTGCCGCTCACCAGCGAGACGAACGTCGGCATCATTCCGCCCAGCGCAAAGCCGATATTCCAGGACAGGCCGGTGCCGCTGGCGCGGAGCGCCGTGGGGAACCGTTCGTTCAGGAAGATCAGCACCGGCGCATAACCGGCATTGCCGATGAAGGCGATGGCAAGCGCATAGAGCGTGATCTGCGTGGTGTCCTTGGTCGTGGCAAGATTCAGATAGCACAGCGGCAACAGCACCGCCGCCAGGACCCCGATCAGCAGGAACGTCTTCTTGCGGCCGATGAGATCGCTCAGCGCGCCGACCAGCACCGCGGCGAAGAACGCCGAGACGCTGGCGCCCATCAGGATCAGCGAGGAGGTCTGGTTCGGAACCGCGTTGATGACTTTCAGGAAGCTCGGCAGGTACCCCGAGGTCAGATAATAACCGGCGCCGCCGCCGAAGGTAATGAGCAGGTTGATCAGCAGGACGCCGCGATACTCGCGGGACAATACGTCCTTGACCGGCGCCTTCGAGACCTTTGCCTGCTTATTGCCCTGCTGGCGCTTGAGGTCCTTGAAGTACGGGGACTCTTCGAGGTTCCGGAAGATGAACCAGCCGAGCAGAGAGCTCAGCAGCCCTGAGAAGAACATGAAGCGCCAGCCCCACACGGCAAAGGCATCTCCGGGGAATAGCGAGGACGTGATCAGGAAGATGAAGGACGCCAGCAGCGCGCCAATGCCGGCGCCGCCGCCGCCGACCAGGCCCGACATCGCCCCGCGCCAATGCGGCGGCACCGATTCCGTGCCGATCGTGTGGGTCGAGGCCACGACCCCACCGACGAATACGCCCTGCACCAGGCGCAGGATCAGGAACACGATGGGAGCGATCACGCCGACCTGCGCGATGGTCGGCAGCAGGCCGAACGCGGCCGTGCTGATGCCGACGCCGATGATGGCGATCAGCATGGCCTGCTTGCGGCCGTGCACGTCGGCGTAGTGCCCGAACACCGCCGAACCGAGCGGCCGCATCAGCAGCGTAACGGCGAACGAACCGTAGACCGCGGCGAGCGACAGCGCCGCATTGCTCGACGGAAAGAACAGCGCGCCGACCACCGGCGCTACATAGAGCAGAATGAACAAGTCGAACAGGTCGAGTGCCCATCCGAGCACTGACGCGATGATCGCATTGACCATCTGCTTGTTATCCGTCGATGCCCGTGCACCGGCCACCGGCATATCTATCTCAGCCATTTTGCTTTACCCTCCCCGTTTGAATAGGGCCGCGGTCCGCGCCATTGCGAACCGCGGCAGCTTGTTGCGTCGCGTATCAACGGCCGACGAATTTCGGCGGACGCTTGGCGTTGAAGGCCTCGACGCCTTCCTTGAAATCTTCCGACTGTCGCAGACGGCTGTAGCAATGGCCTTCGAGTTCGATGGCGATCGCGAGCGTCGAATCCTCGGTGTCGTTGAGCAGCTTCTTGGCGGTACGCTGCGCCAGCGGCGAGAAGCTGCGGAGCTCGTCGACAAGCTTGTCGGTCGCCTTCTCCAGTTCGGAATCGGGCACGCATTCGGTGGCGATGCCCCACTCCAGCGCCTGCTTCGCCGAGATGCGCTTGGAGCGCATCACGATGTCCTTGGTGCGGGTGATTCCGACCATCTTCTGCAGCCGCGCCGACCCGCCGGAACCCGGGATCTGGCCGAGCTTCTGCTCGGGCAGCGCGTACTGCGTGGTCTCCGAGGCGATACGGAAGTCGCAGGCCAGCGACAGCTCGAAGCCAACGCCGAAACAATAGCCGCGATTGGCGACGATAACAGGCTTGGCGCAACGCGCCGGCGCGGCGATGTTCCAGGCGAGCTTGGAGACGTGCTCGGGGCTCGCTTCCATGAAGCCTCCGATGTTCCCGCCGCTCGAGAAATGCTCGCCCTCTCCGCGCAGCACGATGATGCGCACGCGCGGATCCTCGTCCAGAGTCTCGAAGGTCAGCCGGAACTGGTCGCGCTGCGGCATCGCCACGACGTTGTAGGGCGGGCGTCCCAGGATGATGTCCGCGCGCTCATGCGCCTCATCGATCTCGACCTTGAACCCGTCGAGCTTGGCAAGCCGAGGATCGGCAAACGTATAGGGTGACGGCATTTTCGCTTCCTTCTGTTGATGCGTGACGATCAAGCGGCGTCCGATGGCGACCGACGCTCGGTCTCGTATTCTCCGGCGACGAGCAGGCGCCGCAGCAGCTTGCCGACCGGCGATTTTGGAATCGCGTCGACGAAGACGTAACGGCGCGGCCGCTTGAAGTTGGCGAGGCCTGAGGTGCGGCAAAACTGCTCCAGCTCGCTCTCGGAAACGTTGCGATTGCGCTTGACGAAGGCGGCGACGACCTTGCCCCATTTTTCGTCGGCGACACCGACCACGGCGACCTCGTCGACCCCGGGATGCAGCGACAGGCAGCTCTCGATCTCGACCGGAGAGACGTTCTCGCCGCCGGTGATGATCATGTCGTCGACGCGGCCCGTGACGAACAGGTCGCCATCGGGATCGACGAAGCCGGTATCGCCGGTGAAATACCAGCCTTCGCGCAACGATTTGGCGTCGGCCTCGGGGCGGCGCCAGTAGCCCTCAAAGGCTTCGTCGCCCGCGAGCGTGGCGATGATCTCGCCCTCCTCGCCGACCGCGGCAAGCTCCGCGACCGAACGCGCGCCGATGCGCACGACCTTGACGTGCTGGTTCAGCCCGGCCTTACCGGCGGAGCCGGGTTTTGCCGTAGCGTTCTGATCGATCGTGAAAGTGTAGATCTCGGAGCTGCCGTAATGATTGACGAACAGCTCCGGCCTGAAGGCCTCGTCCAGCTTTTTCAGCAGGCCGTCCGTCATCGAGGCGCCGGCAAAGCCGAGCTTGCGCACGCTGGAGACGTCGGTCCGGTCGAAGGCCTCGTGATGGACGAGATCGTGATAGAGCGTCGGCACCAGATAGAGATTGGTGATCCCTTCCCGCTGGATCAGCTCCAGCGCCTGGCGGCTGTCATAGCGCGGCAGGCAGATGAAGCTGCCGCCGATCAGCGACATCGCGAGCAACGAGCGGACGCCCATGGTGTGGTAGAGCGGCATCACGCCGAGCGTGCGCTCGCCGCGGCCGTAGAGATTTTGCGCGACATGGGCGATCGCCGCGGCGCGCTCGGCGCGATGACGCCGCGGCACGCCCTTCGGCCGAGAGGTCGTGCCCGATGTGTAGAGCATGATCGACCAGGCATCAGAGCCGACGCACGGCTCGGCATCGGGCGCGCTGTCCCTGATCAGATCGGCAAAGCCGACCGCCTCGCCTGTGCCCGGATCGACCGACACGCGTAGCAGCCGGCCGGCGAGAGCCGAACCCTGCACCGCCTCAGCAGAAACATCCTGGTAGAAAACTGCGCGGCCCTCCGCGTTCTCGATGCAGAAGTCCAGCTCGTCGGCCTTGGCGCGCCAGTTGATCGGGGTGATTACGAGTCCTGCGAACTGGCACGCCCAATGCAGCGTCGCGGCCTCCCAGCGGTTTTGCAGCAGCGTGACGACGTGGTCGCCGGGCTTGAGGTCCAGGCGGCCGAAGGATGCGACCAAAGCAGAGATCTTGTCGTACCATTGCCGGTAGGTCAGGCGGCGATCGCCGTCGACCAGCCCGATGGCGCGCGGATCGCGCGCGGCGCTGGCCATGAAGCTGCTGGCGAGATCAAGCATCTGACGTCTCTTTTTTCGATGAAGCGAGCTGGGCGGCGGCTTCGAGGGCCGCCTGGACGATCGGCGTGTAGCCGGTGCAGCGGCACAGATGCCCGCTGAGAAGATCGCGAATCTCCGCCTCGGTCGGCGCCGGGTTCCTGGCGAGATAATGATCGAGCGACATCAGGATGCCGGCCGTGCAGAAGCCGCACTGGAGCGCGTGGTGACGGCGGAAGGCCTGTTGCAGCACGCCGAGGCGATCGGCCGCGGGTGCAAGCCCTTCAACCGTCTTGATCTCGGAGCCGTCGACCTGCGCTGCAAGGGTGAGGCAGGAACGGGTCAGCATGCCGTCGACGACGACCGTGCAGGCGCCGCAGACGCCGTGCTCGCAGCCGACATGGGTGCCGGTGGCGCCCAACTGGTGCCGCAGGAAGTCGCACAGCAGCGTCCGAGGCTCGGCTTCTCCCGCGACGGGCTCGCCATTCAGCGAGACGTGGATGGGGTGGCGGGCGTCGGATCTGAGACGGGTCATCGCAGAACCTCGCCGATCAGATCGCGGCCGATCATGCGCACGAGGTCGCGGCGATAGCGCGCGGTGGCATGAACGTCGTCGCGCGCACCGAGCTCGTAGGCTAACGCGTTGAGGGCATCGTCGAGCGCGCTGCCCTCGAGTCGCGGCCAGTCCCGCGCGGTCGGGACGTCCGCAACGCCACCGACCGCGAGGCGGACGCCGGATGGCGTCTTCATCGCGGCGCAGGCCACGATGGCAAAATCGCCGTGCCGGCGCGCGACCTCGCGGAACGCGAAGCGAGATCCATTGATGACCGGGAGCGAGATGCCCTCGATCAGCTCGTCGTCGTTGCGCGCCGTCAGCATCATGCCGGCGAGGAAATCTCTGGCCGTGACGCGGCGACGACGCCTGGCACTGCGCAAAAGCACCTCGCCGCCGAGCGCGACCAGCGCGAGCGGCATCTCGGCGCTGGGATCGGCATGCGCGAGCGAGCCGCAGATGGTGCCGCGGCTGCGGGTCTGCATGTGACCGACGCAGGGCAGCGCCAACGCCACCAGCGGCAATGCCTCGGCCAGATCCGGCCAGGCCAGCAGATCGGCCTGGCGCACGCCGGCACCGATGACGACGGCATCGGCTGTCCGCTCGATCTTGCGCAGCTCTCTGATCCGCATGATGTCGATCAGAAGCTTCGGCTTGGCGAGGCGCATATTGAGCATCGCCATCAGCGACTGTCCGCCGGCGAGCACGCGGGCGTCGCCGCCTTGTTGCGCCAGCCCGTCGAGGACCTCGCCGACGGCTTCGGCGCGGAGATAGTCGAATGCGGGCGGCTTCATCGGCGCCCCCCAAACCGGCCGGCGAATTTCGCCAGCAGGGCCAACAGCGAGAAGGCGCCCGAGGCGCCACCACCGCCGGCCTTGCGGGCCAGCGCTGCGAAGAACTGGCCGATGATCACCCGCGTCGCGCCGTCGAGCAGACGGCCGCCGATGCTTGCGATCTTGCCACCGATCGCGGCGTCATAGCTGTAGGTCAACTTCGTCCCGCCGCTGCCGTCGGGCGCGAGCGTGACGCGCCCCTCAGCGCTCCCGAAGCCGAGCGCGCCGGTGGCGCCGCCGCGCAAGGTGACCGCGCCCGGCGGATCGAGATCGAACAGCTCCACGTCGGCGCGATAGCGCCCGGTGACGGGGCCAATGCCGAGGGTGACGTCGGCGCGGAAATGCGTGTCGGTGATCTTGTCGACGCGCCGGCAGCCGGGAATGACCGATTGGAGCGTGGCGGGATCGAGCAGCATGGCCCAGACCTGCTCGGGCGTCCCCTTCACCGAGGCCTGCCCTTCGCCGCGAAGCCGCCGATCTGCATCGCGCGCAGGCGCCGCGGCCACGCCCCCCGCGGGAGGTGGCGGTTCGGCACCGCGCACCAGCTCGGCAAGCCGGGCAGGCACCAGAGGCAACGTGATGTCGGCAACGCCGAGCGCATCGGCGACCGCATTGGCGAGGCACACCGGCGTCGACATGCAATTGCCTTCGCCGACGCCTTTTGCGCCGAGTGGCGTGAACGGCGATGGCGTCTCCACGTGGAAGATCTCGGGCTCCGGCACCTCGGTGGTGGTGGGCAGCAGATAGTCCGCGAGCGTTCCAGTGAGGAAACTGCCGTCCTCGGCATAGGCATATTCCTCGTAGAGCGCGGCACCGAGCGCCTGGGCGAAGCCGCCACGGATCTGGCCATTGACCATGCCGGGATGCAGGATGGTGCCGCAATCGTGCATGGTGACGTAGCGGTCGATCCGCGTCTGCAGGGTAATGCGGTCGATCTCGACGCCGCAGAAGTCGAAGATGAAGCCATGGCACAGCGAGGAGTTGATGCGGTCGTCCTCGCCGGGCGGCGTCAGCTCCGGCGGCGTCCAGAACACGGTCTCACGGATGGTCTGGCCGGCATCGTCAGGCAGCGAGCCCGGCGACCAATGGCTGAGCGCGGCGACACGCGAAAACGCGATCCGGTTCTCCGGATTGTGCCTGGAGGCAACGAAACCCTTTGCAAACACGATGTCCGCGGCTTCGACGTTCAGCTGGCTGGCGGCGATGCGGGCAAGGCGGCCGGCAACGCGCTCGGCTGCGAGCTTAGCCGTGCCGGCCACCGCGGCGGCGAAGCGGCTGGCATAATTTCCCGACGCGATCGACCAGGCATCCTTGGCGGTATCGATCTCGGTGTTGACGCGGATGTCCTTCGGCTCCAGGCCGAAGACGTCGGCTACCACTTGGGACAGCACGGTGCGATGACCCTGCCCCTGCGGCACGGAGGCGACGTGAACGGTGACGCTGCCGACTGGATCGAGGCCGACGGTCGCTGTCGCCTGCGCGCCGTTCTTCGGCCCGGCCTTGCGGCGCTCGGCCGCGGTCAGCACCGTTGTGATGTAGCCCATATTGGAGACGCTGGGCTCGACCACCGCCGTGAAGCCGATGCCGTAAAGCCGCCCCTCCGCCCGCGCCGCGTCGCGCCGCGCCTTCAATTCCGCCAGCCTGCCCTGCTCGACCGCGCGCGCGATCGCGTCCTGGTAATTGCCGGAATCGAGCAACGCGCCGGTCGCGGTGCGATAGGGAAAGGCACCTGCCTCGATCAGATTGCGCTTGATGACATCGAGCGGATCGAGACCGAGCCCGATCGCGATGCGCTGCACCAGGCGTTCCAGCGCGAAATAGACCTGCGGCCCGCCGAAGCCGCGGTTGAGGCCGGTCGGTGTCTTGTTGGTGACGACGACGCGGTTGCGGATTCTGACGTGGTTGATGTCGTAGGCCCCCGTCATGTTGCCGTGCATGCGGTAGAGCGTGGCCGGCTCGGGTGCGCGCAGATGCGCGCCGCAATCCTCGACCTGGTCCCAGTCGAGCGCGAGGATCTTGCCGTCGGCCGCAACCGCCGCGGCCAATGTCGTCGCGCGGTTGGTCGCTGACACCGACGCGGTGAGATGCTCGAGCCGGTCCTCGATCCACTTCACCGGCCGCCCCGTGACGCGCGCCGCAGCCGCGATCAGAACGATGTACGGAAACACGCCCTGCTTGACGCCAAAGCTACCGCCGGAATCCGGCGGCGTGCGCAGCCGCAGCCGATTGCCCGGCACTTTCAGCGCACGCGCAATCACGGTGTGGATGCTGAAGGGCCCCTGAAAATTCGCAAGAACCTCAAAGGCATCCTCGCCGACATCATGCGAGGCAACGACGCCATAAGTCTCGATCGGCGTGCACGAGTTGCGGGGATAGCGGATGTCGATGGAGAAGCGGTGCGGCGCATCCGCAAACGCCTTTTCAGGATCGCCGTAGCGAAACGCGCGGTCGCTGGCGAGATTGCCGGGAAAACCGTCGTGCAGGACCGGCGCACCCGGTGCCATCGCTCCGAGCGGATCGACTGTAGCCGCTCGAGGGCGATACTCGACATTGATGAGTTCGGCCGCATCTTCGGCGCGGGCACGATCAGTCGCCACGATCACGGCGACCGGTTCGCCGACATAGCGCACACGCTCGACTGCGATCGGCCAGCACTCGACCGGCGCCTTCACGCCGACGACGAGACTAGTGGTGACCGCCTTGATCTGCTCGCCAGTCAGGACCGCTGCAACGCCCGGCAGCCGCCTGGCCGCTTCGGCGTCGATCGAAATAATATCGGCGTGGGCGTGCGGCGAGCGCAGGATCGTCGCATGCAGCGTGCCGGGCTGGACGCCGAGGTCGTCGATGAAACGGCCGCGGCCGCTGAGCAGCGCGGCATCCTCGACGCGCTCGATTGAACGCCCGACCCACGGCTTGTCACCGCTCTGATCAACCGAATTTGCGGACTTAACCGCAGCCTGCACCATGTCCCGGCATACCTCTCGACGCGTTCTCTGACGCGACGGCGACGTTTGTCAGGACAGGAGGCGCGAGGGCCATACCGCCCGCTCTCACGACTTACCAAATCGTCTCATTCGAGAGCGTGCAGCGCAATATCAGCCCGCAAGGATCAACCCGCGAGGCGGGAGACGTTGCGAAACTCGCGCGGGCTGACGCCGGCATGATCGCGGAAGAAGCGCGTGAAATGTGCCGGCTCCGGAAAACCAAAGCGCTCGCTGAGCTCGCCGAGCGCTGTGTCCTCGCGCATCACCGCGTCGAGCGCGCGCTCCATGCGGACGACGTTGAGGTAAAGCTTCGGCGAAACGCCGAGCGAGGTCTCGAACAGGCGGAAGAACTGCGCGCGCGACAGGCCCGCGCCCTTCACGAACTGGTCGACGTTGGCATAGGAATCGTTCACGCGCATCGCGTCCATCGCGCGGCGGATCCGCCAGTCGCAGCTCACCGCGCCCATGCCGCGGATCGAGGTCGGAAAGCTGCGCCAGGGCGTGAAACGCTCGATCACCGCAATCATGAGGTCAGAAAGGGTCTGCTCGTGGGTTCGCACCGCGTCGGGATTCGCCATCATTTCGGCCGCAAGATGCAGCGTGAGCTGGCGAATGCGCGGCGAGACTTCGCCCGAGGGACGCTCGAAAAAGCCCGGCGCGCCGCTCGCGGCCCATCCGCGCCGGAACTCCTTCAGCCACTCCGGCTCGATATAGAGCGCCATGATGAGCGTGCGCGGGCGATTGACGTCATGCACATAGGCATGCGGCTTCCAGCCGTCGACCAGAACGGCGGCCGTGTCCGTGAGCGGCGTGACCTGGTCGCCGACCAGGAACTGGGTGTCGGAGCCCTCGACCTTGAGCAGGACGTGGCAGTGATGATGGGCGTGGCGGACCAGCGAACGATCCATGTCGAGCAGAGCGACCCTGCCGAAAGCGCCATGAGCGATGCGCAGGGCCGTCGACATAAGTTTCTTCCTCCCGGCGTTGCGCCGCAAAATGGTTGCCTTGCTGGTGCGGCACTATAGGCCGCCCTTGCTACATATTCCAACGGCGCAAACGGACGCAAGCCGCTTCCGGCGGTAACCCGCTCACATCCGCGCCTCCGCAAGAAGGCGCGCGACCGCAGCGCCCGGATCGGCCTGCAAGGCTGCCGTCAGGTCGACGTCCTCCTCGCCCTTGACGCGGATGCGCTTGAAGGCGAGCTCGGACGCGCTGACCGGCGCTGTCGCATCGAGGCCCATCTTGGCGCCGATACCGTCATCCGTGGTCGGATCGAGTTTCGAGCCGAGCGCGCCGGCGACGACCATGAGATCGCGGTCGGCCTGGAAGCGCGTCGCCACCGCCCATTCGATCTCCTCGGAGGAAGAGATATCGACGTCCTTGTCGACCACAACCACCTGCTTGATGTCGTAATGCGCGCCGAAAGCGCACATCATGACGTTCTTCGGCTCGCCCTCATTGGTCTTGTCCATCTTGATCGCGAGATGATAGCGGCAGGTGCCGCCGCGCGTGAGGCGAACATCCAGCACGGTCGGGAAGCTGCGGCGCAGATGCTGGAGCAGCGTCGCTTCGCGCGGCACGCCGCCGAGTATCAGGTGCTCGAAACCGCCGCCGACGATGGTGTGGAAGATCGGCTTGGCGCGATGCGTGATGGCATCGACTTCGATCACCTCGCGATTGGCGCGCGGGCCGTAATATTGCGGGAATTCACCGAACGGGCCCTCCGGCTCGCGCACGCCTTGCAGGATCCGTCCTTCAATCACGATCTCCGCATGGGCGGGAACGCGAACCGAATTGGTGCGACATTTGACGACGTCCACGGGCGAGCCGAGCAGCGCGCCCGCAATCGCCATCTCGTCCTCGTCCAGCGCGGCAATCGCCTGCGAAGCCAGCAGCAGCGCCGGATGCGCGCCGATGACGATGGCGATCTCCAGTGCCTGGCCCAGTTCTTCCGCGATGCGATAGTAAGAGAACGTGTGCCGCGGCAGCAGCAGAACGCCGATACGATTCTTGCTGCTGACCTGACAACGGTGAATCGAAACGTTCTGAACGCCGGTCTTCGGATTGCGCGCGATCAACAGGCCGGCCGTGATATAGGGACCGCTATCGCGTTCATTGTGCTTCGGCACCGGAAGTTGTCGGAGCAGGTCGACGTCGTCGTGAACGACCTCCTGCACTGGACCGTCCGGAACCTCGCGGGTCGGCAGTGGATTGCTTGCGGCGGCAAGGAATCGCGGCAGCAACTGGTCCTCGGTGACGCCGATGGAATCGGCGACCCAGTCACGACCGGCAAACAGGTTGGCGATGACGGGAATCTCGTGCCCATCGGGACGCGGGAACAGCACCGCGCTGTCGCGCTCCAGCCGCTTCGCGATGGCGGCGAGCTCATCGATCAGCGCAATACCCTCGCGGGCAATCGCGAGCTTGCCGCGCTCGGCGAGGTAAGCGAGCCAGGCACGCAGATCGGCCGGTGCGTTCGTGCTCTTCGCCGAATTTTGCCTCGCCGAATTTTGCATTCGCATATGACGTATCTCTCCTCGGGCGTTCGGGTCAGGGCGCGATCTTGCGCAGCGACGGCGAGCGGCGCTTGAGCGCTTCGTCCTCGCCCCAGCGGCGCACCACGCCGATATCGATATCGAAGAGGTCGAGCACCCGGCCGACGGTGTGCTCGACCATGTCTTCGAGATTCTCGGGTTTTGCGTAGAAGGCGGGCACAGGTGGCGCGATGATCGCGCCCATCTCTGATAGCGCCGTCATCGTCCTGAGATGCCCGGTGTGCAGCGGGGTCTCGCGCACCATCAGCACCAGGCGCCGGCGCTCCTTGAGCACAACATCGGCGGCGCGGGTCAAAAGCGTCGTGGTGACGCCCGAGGCGATCTCGGACATCGAGCGTATCGAGCACGGCGCCACAATCATGCCCGCGGTACGGAACGAGCCGCTCGAGATTGCCGAAGCCATGTCGTCGATCGCATGGCTGACATTGGCGAGCTCCCTCACCTCCGCGATCTTCAGGTCGGTCTCGTAGGCAAAGGTCTGCTCGGCCGTCTTCGACATCACCAGGTGAGTCTCGACGCCGGCATTGCGCAGGAGTTGCAGCAGGCGCACGCCATAGGTGACGCCCGAGGCGCCGGAAATGCCGATGATCATCCGCGTGGGCGCTGCGTGCTGCATATGTCTGATTTCGCTCCCGTGGCCACGTACCCTCGAGGTCTCGTAGCCGGTCGCAAAACTAGGCAATCTCGGCCATCACAACAAATAATGATTGATTATATCATTCATCATCGAAGATGATGGCCCGCGAACGAGTTGGCGAACGAAGGACTGGCCCCGTGGAACTCAGGCAGATGCAGTATTTCCTGTGCCTGGCCGATGAAAAGAACGTCACGCGGGCCGCGCGCCGGCTCAACATCGTGCAGCCGGCGCTCAGCATGCAGATCGCCAAGCTCGAGGCCGAGCTCGGCCAAAGGCTGTTCGACCGCAGCGTCCAGGGCATGACGCTGACCAGCGCCGGCGAGGCGCTGGTGCGGCTGACGGCGCCGATCGTGCGCGATGCGGAGTATGCGCGCCAGGAGATGGCCCAGATCGGCGGGCGGATTTCAGGCCGCGTCGCGGTAGGCCTCATCACCTCCGTTGCGCAGAGCACGATGGCGAGCTCGTCAGCGACTGTCGCGCGCCGCTATCCCGAGATCATCCTCTCCGCGTGCGAAGGCTACACCGAGACGCTGGTCGACTGGGTCAACAGCGGCCAACTCGATTTCGCGCTGATCAACGTGCCGCGCCGAAGGACGCCGCTCGCCGCGCATCACATCATGGACGAGGAGATGGTGTTCGCCTGCCGCAAGGACGGCCCGATCCGGCCGCCGGCCAAGCTGCGCTTCGACCACATCGCGAATTTCGATCTGGTGCTACCCTCGAAGCGCCACGGCCTGCGGCTGATCCTGGACGAGCGTGCCGCAGCCCTCGGCATCGACCTGCGGCCGCGCCTGGAGCTCGACACCCTGCCCGCCCTCTGCGACGTGATCGCGACCACCGATTTCGCGACCGTGCTGCCGACCATCGCGCTCCGGCAGTCGCTGGCAAGCGGGACCATTCGAGCCCACCGTTTCGACGCGCAACGGATCGTTCGCTCCATCGCCTGGGTGCATCACCCGCGGCGAGCGGTCTCGGTTGCGGCCAAGGCCGTGCTGGACGTCATCAGCCACGATCTGGCGCAGGCCGCGGCGGTGGCAAAGCAGTTGGCTGAACCTGGCTCCGGCGGCGCAGCCTCGTCATCCCGCAAACAACGTCGCAAGACCGGGAAGACGATTTCCTGAATCCCGAACGCTCATTTGGACAAGATGTCGCGCCTCTTTGCAAAATGAGACGGGTTGGTAAGTTTCGAGACGAGCCGGCATGACGGTCACGTCAAGCCGCTAACTACGGTCCAGGCGCAGAAAATCGCGGCCTGGCGCTCCTCCGGACAACTCCTGTCACGGACGCTCCCAAGGCTCGCAGAACAAGACGCGGTCGGGAGATTCAGTCCGAGATGGCAAGGTTCGGTCACAGCAGGATCGCGGACGACACAGCGCCGCACGTTGAAGGATTTCACCCTGACCGCAGGTCTTTGCTCTCGCTCGGCCTGGGCGCGGCTCTCTCCGCCACCGGGCTGCGTCCCGCGCAAGCCCAAGACTACCCCGCGCGTCCGATCCAGGTGCTCGTGCCCTTCGCCGGCGGCAGCGCCAGCGACGTCATCACGCGCATCCTGCTCAACCGCATGTCGACGTCACTGGGGCAGGCCTTCGTAGTCGACAACCGCCCTGGCGCCGGCGGCAATATCGGTACCGCCGCCGCTGCACATGCCGCCCCGGACGGCTACACGTTGCTGATGAGCACCTCCGGCCCACTGGCCGCGAACCGATCACTGTACAAGGAGCTGCCCTACGATCCGCTGAAGGATTTCGCCCCGATCGGACTGTTCGCCACGTTGCCGAATGTCATCGTAATCAATTCGAGGCTGCCGCCGAAATCCCTGCACGAGCTGATCGAGTACACCAAGGCCCGCCCCCGGGAGCTGAACTACGGGACGGTCGGAGTCGGCTCGTCGCAGCACCTCGCGGCTGCCTATTTCGAGCAGCTCACGGGCACCGAGATCACCCACGTTCCTTACCGCAACATCGCTGCTTACACGCCGGACTTCATCGCGGGCCAGGTCCCGCTCGGCTTCCAGCTCTTGCCGAACGTCATCGGTCTGATCAGGAGCGGCGATGCGCGTCCGCTCGCGGTTGCCAGCGACAAGCGCATGACGGCGCTGCCGGACGTGCCGACCGCGGCCGAGGCTGGCCTGAAGGATTACGAGAGCGCGGCGTGGCTTGCCCTGCTCGCGCCCGCGGGCACCGGCACCGCCGTTATCGACAAGCTCTATGCCGCCATGATCGAAGCCATGAACGATCCGAAGGTGCGCACCCTCCTGGTGGAGCAGGGCGCCGAGCCCCTGGTGATGGCCCCCCAAGGTCTGAAGGATTTCATGACCGCGGAAACCACAAAATGGGCCGGGATCATCAAGAAGATCGGCATCGAGCCGATGTGACTTCAGCTTTTGGGTAATCAGCCTCTTCCGCGTGATCCGCCACCCGCGCCCTGCTCGCCCAAAGCTCGCTCGCTGAACCGGCTCGCGCATGGCTCAACGCAGCGGCGCTGGCGGTATGAGCTCGCGTTACGGCAGATTGTCCCGCAGAAAAATGTCGATGCGGATGCGTTCTTGGTCGGGGCTGATTGGCTCGCCCGAACAGTGCGCGAGCAGAACGCGTGCCGCAGAGCGCGCCTCGTGCCCGGGATCCTGATTGATCACGGCATCGAGCGTGCCGCGAACCAGGAAACGCCGTGTATATTGGGTCAGCTCATGGGTGATCCAGACCACCTCGCGAGCGCGGCCCGAGGCCTCGAGCGCATCGGCGATGCCGCGGTTTCCGGCGCCGCAGCAGTATATGCCGCGAAGATCGGCATGGCGCGCGAGCAGCGCGGCCGTAAGCTCCCGCGTGCGATCGCTGTCGTCCCGGCCCTCGATGACCGGTAGCGCGGGCAGGTTCGGATACTCGCTGGACAGGATCTGATGGAAACCGAACTGCCGTTCAGTGTGATCGCGCAGCGACAGCGACCCCGCGATCACCGCGACCGTCCCCTCGCGCCCAGCAAGGAAGCGCCCCATCAGCGTTGCGGCGGTGCGGCCTGCGGCCGGATTGTCGATGCCGACATAATGCAGGCGGCGCGAGCTTGGCGCGTCCGACACGAGGGTCACCACGGCGACCCCGCGTCCGACGAGCTCGTCGATCGCGGCCCGAACCCTGGGATGATCGAGCGCGATGACGGCGACGCCCTGGTAGGCCGGCGACAGGGTTTCCAGCGCGCCGGCGAGCACATCCGGATCGAACACGTCGACACGGAGAATGTCGATGAAGCCGCGCTGGCCGGCGAGCCAGTCCGCGGTGCGCTGGACCTGCTCGCTCAGATTGGTCATGAAGCTGTTGCTGCCGGTCGGCAGCACGAAGGCGAAGCGGAACGTCTGCCCGCGGGCGAGCCGCGCGGCCGCGACGTCGGCGCGATAGCCGAGTTTTGCCACCGCGGCCTCGACACGCGCGACGGTCTTGGCGCGCACGCCCTCGCGCCGGTTGACGACGCGATCGACGGTCGCAAGCGAAACGCCGGCCGCACGTGCGACGTCCTCGAGCGTGGCGCGAATCGCCGGCTGCGTCGCCCCTCCCGTCATTCGCGCGCCGCCCAAAGCATGCCGCGGGTCATCAGTGTCCGGATCTCCGGCACGTCGAGCTCGTAGGCACGGTGGCCGAGCGAGGAATAGAACACCCTGCCCGCGCCGTAGCGCTTCTTCCAGACCACGGGCATCACCACGCCCTCGATCCACGGCGCGTGCTCGCCGGTGAAGGTCGTCGTCGCCAGCACCTCGTTGGCGGGGTCGACATGCATGTAATATTGCTCGGAACGATGTTCGAAACTGTTCAGGCCCTTCATGATGGGGTCATCCGGCTTCGTCAAGTCGACCTTGTAGTCGATGATGTTGCCGGGATGGGCCACCCACTGCCCGCCGCACATGAATTGGTAGTCGACGGAATCGCGGAACGCATCGCACATGCCGCCATGATGGCCGGCGAGCCCGACGCCGCTCCGCACTGCGGCGCAGAGATTGAGCGCTTCCGCCTTCTCGATCTTCGACATCGTGTAGATCGGGATGATCAGCGACATGTCGTGGATCGCGGGATCGGCGAATGCCGCCGTCGTCGTCTCGATCCGCACCTCGAAGCCTTCCGCTCTCAGCCAGCCGCGAATCATCGAGGCGCAGAGATCCGGATCGTGTCCCGGCCAGCCGCCCCATACAATCATTGCCTTGCGCATGGTCATTCCCTCAATCGATCTGACCCGTTTCACGTCCCGCCGGCAGCATCGCCGGCCGCTCGACGCTGCTCTCGATCTTGACGCGCCGCCCTTCATCGGCGGAGGTCTGGAACGCCTCCATCACCTCCAGCACGTGAAACGCAAGCGCACCGCTGGCGCGGTGCGGACGGTTGTTCAGGATCGCGGATGCCATGTCGGCGACCCCAATGGAGCGGAACTCACCCTCGACATGGCCGTGCGTCAACGGCATCGTTTCCCATTCGCCGCCGGTCCTGGCGAGGTGCACCTCGCCGCCGAAACGGTTCGGGTCCGGCACCTGCATGCTGCCCTTGTCGCCATAGATCTCGATCGGCGCATGCCGGTGCTTCGGTACATCGAAGCTCATCGCGATCGAGATGACTGCTCCGCTCTCGAATTCAAGCGTACCCGCGACATGGGTCGAAACCTCGACCGGGATCAGCGTGCCGTTCATCGGCTGGCTGGTGACCAGGCGCTCCGATTTCGGCCTCGCGGTCGAGCCCATCACGCTAGCGACCGGGCCGAGCAACTGCACGAGATCGGTGATGTAGTACGGCCCCATGTCGAGCATCGGCCCGCCGCCGCGCAAGTAATAGAAGCCCGGCGCCGGGTGCCAGCGCTCATGGCCGGGGCAGCCGAAGAAGGCGCTGCCCGCCACCGGCGTGCCGATCGCGCCGTCGTCGATCAGCTTGCGGGCGGTCTGGTGCCCGCCGCCGAGGAACGTGTCGGGCGCGCAGCCGACGCGCAGGTTCTTCTGTGCGGCGAGATCGATCACCTTGCGGGCTTCGGCGGCGTTGATGCCGAGCGGCTTCTCGGAATGGACATGCTTTCCGGCATTCAGCACCGCGAGACTGACGTCGGTGTGGGCCAGCGGCACCGTGAGATTGACGACGACCTCGACGTCATCGCGTTTGAGCAATTGATCGACCCGCATCGCCGGCAGCCCGAAAGCGGCACCCTGCCGCTCCGCGACTTCACTGCGCATATCGGCGAGCGCCCTGACCTCCATGACCGGGAAGCGTTGCGCCGCCTTGAGATAGGCGGTGCTGATGACACCGCAGCCGATGATTCCAATTCCGACTTTTCTCATTGTGATCTCCGTAAGGTCCGTTCATCCCTTGACCGCACCTGCAGTGAGGCCGGCAACGATGTGCTTCTGCGCCAGAAGGAAGAGAATGATCGTCGGCAGGATGGTCAACGTGATGAAGGCCAGGATCAGGTGCCATTCGGACGAATACTCGCCCTGATAGACCATGATGCCGAGCGGCCAGGGATAGAGCGCATCCGTGTTGAGCATCACCAGCGGCAGCAGATAGGCATTCCAGCTGTTGACGAAGGTGATGGTCCCGACGGTCGCCAGGATCGGCCGCGACAGCGGCAACGTCACATAGCGGAAGAACTTGATGTAGCTGCAGCCGTCGACCAGCGCAGCCTCGAGCAGTTCATAGGGAATGTCCTTGAAGAAACGCCGGAGCAGCAGCACGCTCATCGCGAGGCTGAAGGCCACCTGCGGCAACGCAACGCCGAAATAGGTATCGAGCAGCCCGAGATCGCGCACCTTGATGAACAACGGAAGCACCGCGGTCGCCGCCGGAAACAGCAGGCCGAGCGTGAGATAGCTCAGCAGCATCGAGCTGCCGTAGAACCTGACATGGGCAAAGGTGAACGCCGCCATCGAGGCCGTGATCAGGGTCAACACCACCGCGAGCGACGATATGATCAGCGAATTGCGCAGGAGCTGCCAGTAGCGCGCGGAGAACAGGATGTCGGAATAATTCTGCCACTCCCAGTGACGCGGCAAACCGAACGGGTTGACACGCAATTCGCCGAGCGATTTGAAGCCGCCGAGCAAAGTCGCGAGCAGCGGCACCAGCACGAAGATGGCCACGATGGCGAGGAACACCGCCTTGAACAGCACGGCGGGATCGACCGGCGTACGAGAGGTCTTCGCACTACTCATCGCGCATGAACCAACGCTTGTAGGTAAAAGCAAAGGTCACGCAGATCGCGAACAGGATGACGCCGATGGCGCTGCCATAGCCGACCCGCATGCGAGAGATGCCGTTGTTGTAGAGGAAGCTCACCATCGTGTTCGAGGAGTCCGCAGGCCCCCCGCGTGTCAGCGGCATGACGAGGTCGAACAGCTGCAGCGAGCCGACAATGGCGAAAAACACCGAGAGGCGAATCGTCGGATAGAGCAAGGGAATGACGACATGGCGCAGGGCTTGCAGCCGCGTCGCACCGTCGATGCGCGCCGCCTCGATCAGGCTCTTGTCGAGGCTCTGGAGCGCCGCGATGAACAGCATCATGTGGAAGCCAAAATACTTCCACACGATCACGATCAGCACGGCCAGCATCGACGTGTCGGTCGAGGCCAGCAGGTGCGGCGGCTCGGCGCCGAAACTGCGCCAGATCGAGGCGACGAGGCCGTAGTCACCGTCATAGACGAAGCTGAAGATCAGCCCGGTCGCGATCTCGGCCAGGATATAGGGCATGAAGAACAGCATGCGCAGCGCCACCGACCCGCGAAAGCGTTCGGCGAGCATCAAGGCCAGCGTCAGCGCGAGCGGCAGCTGGACCGCGAGCGAGACCGCAATAATCAGCCCATTGTTGCGCAGCGCGAGCCAGAAGGCGCGCGTCTCCAGCACGAAGCGGTAATTGTCGAAGCCGATCCAGTTGGTCGGCCTGCCGAACCCGTTCCAGTTGAAGGCCGAATACCAGGCGGCCTCGCCGATCGGCAGCACCACGAACAGCGTGAACAATAACAGCGCCGGCGGCAGGAACAGGATCAGGACCGTGAAGCGGCCGTCCCAGGCCGGGCCGCGGACCGCGAGCGAAGAGAACGGTGTCTCCGCAACGCCTATCGCGGGCGAATTCGCGATACGCCGCGCCACCGTCAGTTGCCCTGCTTCCACGCCGCCTCGATCGCCTTCGCCGCATTCTGCGGGCTCATGCTGCCACCGGCGATCTCCGCGGTGACGTCGTTGACGACGCGGCCGACCGACGGACCAAGGCTCTGATCATAGAAGTTCTGGTGGTAGTTCGACTTCGCCAGATTGGCCGCGATCAGCTTCATGAAGGCATTGTTGAGACCAGCGTCCGCGCCCTGCACCACCGGGATGATGAAGTTACCCGCCGCAAGTCGCGTCTGCACGTCCTTCGAGACGAAGTACTTCAGGAAATCGACCGCCTCCTTCGGCGAGCCTTTCGTGACCAGCCAGCCGGTGATGCCGCCGAGCGTGTCGGTGGGCGCGCCCTTGCCGCCTGATACCACCGGGAAGTCGAACCAGCAGATCTTGTCTTCGCTCAATCCGACCTTGTCGGCGGCGAGAGCGCGCTGCAAATGATAGACCGTGCTGATCGCGAGCGTCATCGCCGCCTTGCCGTCGCCGAAATAGCCGACGGCCTGCGGATTCTTGAAACCAAGGAAGCCATTCTGGAACGGCTGGAGATCGACGAGTTGCTTGAACAGCTCGCCGGACTTCTGGAAGGTCTCGCCGGCGAAGCCGCTGTCCTCGCCGCGCAATGCAGCGTCGAATGCCGGCTTGCCGCCGATGCGCACCGCAAGATGGGTCCAGTAGAAGTGCAAGGGCCATTTGTCGGCGCCGCCGACCACGATCGGGGTCACGCCGGCGGCCTTCAGGGTCTTCACCGCCGCAAGCAGATCGTCCCAGCTCTTGATCCCGGCAGGATCGACTTTCGCCTTGGCCATCAGCTCCTTGTTGCAGAGGAAGCCGACCTGCGACAGCGCGGTCGGCAGACCATAAACGCGGCCGTTAGCGGTGAACGCGGCGAGCGCGGCCGGGGTGAGACTGTCGCTGTATCCCTTCACCTGTTCGGTGATGTCGTCGAGAACGCCTGCCTCGATCTGGGTCTTCAGGACGCCGCCGGCCCAGCTGTAGATGATGTTCGGCCGGTCCTTGGATTGCAGGATGGTCGGCAGCTTGGCCTTGTAGGCTTCGTTCTCGAGAAACTGCATCTCGACCTTGACGCCAGGATGGGAGGCCTCATAGGCGCGCGCGACCTCCTCCCAGATTTTCACCTGGGCCGGATTTGCCTCGATGTGTAGCCACTTTACGATCGTGTCGGCTGCGGCGGCGTCGGCCAAAAGCAGGCATGCGGCAGCGGCGAGTCCCAGCTTCCTGAGCAGTCTCATCACATCTCCTCCCGACCGGATCTTATTCTTTGCCGCGATCCTGCTCCCGATTTTTGAGGTACGCAACTAAAATTCTGATCTACGCACCTCACGCGGGACGTGGCTGAAGCCTGCGGAAGAGCTGCATGGCAACCGTGCTTCGTTCAGGCTTAGCTGGCGAGCCCCTCGGGGCCTGAGCGTCAACCTTCTGAACTCGTCGTATCGATCGACGGCAAATTCCGAAGCGCTGCCGCCGACGAAAACGGAATGCGCCAGAGATATCCATGCCTGCGGCGAACGAGGCGTGATCGCTGGATCTCAGCCGCTCGCGGCCGGCAAGCCCGGCGTCTGCTGCGGCATGCCGGCGCGGTCGACGAGCACATCCGTGAGTCCCGCCCCCAGCCACATGCCGCCGAGCACGAGCCAGGCGGTGAGTGCGAATACGGAGGCACCGGTGACGCCAGCGCCGACCGCGCAGCCGCCGGCGAGCATCGCACCGAACCCCATCAGCACCGCGCCGAACAGGTAGCGCCGCATGCCGAGCCCGTCCGAGAACCCCTCGAGCTTCAGTTCATGTGCACGCGCCGCGGCCAGAAACGAGCCGAGGAATACGCCGGGAACGATGCCGAGGTCGAAGCCGAGCCGGAGCTGCGCGCTGTTGAGCACCAGCATCAGCAACTCGGCCGAAGGCCCGCTGAAGGTGAGGCTCTTCAGCGTCACCGGCGCGAAGGAAGCCTGCGACAGCTGGTAGTTGAAGAGCCAGCCGGCGACGACGGCCGTTCCGGTTGCGAGCGCGGCAAGGATCAGCCGGCGCGGCAACCGGCTGCGAAAGGCGAAGGCCAGCCCGGCAATCAGCCACAAACCTCCGAATGCTAGCTTCTCGGGCGTGCCGGCACCGAACATGGCCATGATGTCGCGCGACGGACCGCCATCGACCAGCCACAGGTTGGTCACCCATTCACGGGCGGGCGACAGCAGGCCGCGATAGGAGGCTTGCGCGGTCACGGCAAACACCAGCCCCGACAACAAGGCCCGGAGGTTTCCGTTCGCCGAGAGCACCAGCAGCCGGCTGGCGCAACCCCGCGCCAGGATCATCCCGCAACCGAACATCACGCCGCCGAGGAGAGCGCCGGAGATACTGCCCTGCTGCGCGAGCTGGCGCGCCTCGGATATTTCGAGCCAGCCGAGCGCGACAAAACCTTGCGTGCCGACCAGCGCCGCGGCAAAGGTCAGCAGCCAGACCGCAAGGCGCGGGCCGCCCTCGCCGCGGGAGAATTCGACCGCCGCGGCACGCAGGCAGAAGCGGCTGCGCTGCGCGAAGAACCCGAACAGACCTCCGACCACGAGGCCGCCGAACCATGACAGCGAATCTTCACCCAAGAGATCGATGATCGGCGTCAGCACGTCCGCCTCGGTTGTTCCTGCGAGCATGCAATTCTAGCGATCGCGTCGTCGCGTCCCATGAGCCAGATCAAGGCTCGACGTCGCAGGATGCCGGAGCGGAGCGGCCTCATGGCCGTAGATAAGCATATCCCTGCTGTTGCAGCTCGACGAGCCGCACCACGCCGCCCTTCGAGGCCACCACGAAGCCGGGCGTGAGATCGTCCAGCTTGACGCCCTGCGCCTTCATCGTATTGGCGCAGGCATCGAAGCCGACGCCGGCATCGACGAGCTTCGTCATCATCGCAACGGTGTGGTCCTGCGCCGCCAGCGCGTGGAAAGCACGCAGCGCCGGCCCGTGCACGACCAGCCTGATGTCGGCCTTGCCAGGCCCGCCGACGCCGTCGACATGGTTCTGCAGATTGCCCAGAACGAAGACGACACGATCGGCATCGGCGAGATGATAGACGACGCGCTGCCGCGCGGGCGTTTCCGTCGCCGCGGACGCCTGGCGCACCGCGAACGCACCAAATAGCCCGGCAAGGCTCGCGCGAAGCATGGATCGACGCTGCATGGTCCCCCTCCTATCGTGCCTGCTTGATGAACTCGGCGATTCGATCGGCGACGTCTTCGGCGAACAGGTCGCGGAAGAAATGATCGGCATCCTCGATCTTGTCGAGCTGCACTCTGCCCCCGCTCGAGCCGGCAAGCGAATTGAAGGCCCCTGCTACATCGGGCACAACGCTATCCTTGGTGGCGGCGAGCACCAGCACCGGCAGCTTCACGCGCGCTACGAGCGCGGCCGTGTCCTGGCCGGCATCGGGACCGTAGAATGACGCAAAGGTCCGCGCGGTAACCACGGCATTGCGGCAATAGACGAAGCCCGGCACGTCCATCCACTCCCCGCCGCGGCCGGCCGCAACCGCCTTGGTCGCCAGCTCCAGAAACGGTTCGAGCGGCTTGCCATAGGTCTTGGCGTAGGAGGCGCGCAGATCAGCCTCGGCCTTCGCGGTCACTGGCGCCAGCAACACCCCACCCGCCACCGGCGCGGCTTCGCTTGCAGCGAGATACCGTGCGACCTGGTTGCCGCCGCGCGAATGGCCGAACGCGAAGACGAGCCGGGACATGCCCCTCGCCCGCGTGACCCAGGCGCTGATCTCCGCAACTGCATCCTCAACGACATAGTCATGCCGCGCGGTACAGTCGTACATGCCTTTGCGGCGATCGAGCCCCAGCGACAGCGTATGGGCGAGCGAAGCGATGCCGCGCTGCTCAAGCGCCTTGGCAACGCCCTGAATGACCTCCATGTCCTTGTGCGCGAGCGTTCCGTGGGTCATCACCACGAGCGGCGTGTCCTGTCCCATCGAGGCGGGTGTGCGCAGTGTCGCGAGCGTGGTGCGGCCGTCGACCGACAACTCGAGCTCCTCCTCGGCCGCATATGCGGACCCTACGAACGCGAGCAAGACTGTCAGTGCTATCAACCATCGCATCAGCGGGCTTTCTCCTCAGGGCCGGACAATTGTCCAGTTCTTCTCCGCCAATTCCATCAGCGCGGCAACCCCGACCTGCGTGACGCTGACGCCCTCGATCAGCGGCGGCCGCTTGTCCTCCTTCGCCGCCAGCGTCTCCAGCGTGTTGCCGCAGGCGATGAAGCTCACATTCGGCATCGATTTCAGGAAATTCCCCAGGCGCTCCTTCACCGGCGAGCGGTCCGCGAGCAGCATGTCGAGGCCGCCGTTGAAAGCGACCACAGCGACTTCGACGTCCTCGCCCTGTCCGGAATAATGCCGCGAGACGTTGGCCGCGACATCGAGCACGGCACGCATCTTGACCGGGTCGTCGTCGCTGATCTGCAGCGCGAGCCTGTGAAATTCGGCCGCCTGGGCCGCGGCCGGACGGATTGCGATGAGCGAGCCAACAGCGAGAGCCGCATGCAGCAGCGCGCGGCGGTTCGCCCGGCCGTGTATCACTCCACGCCCCGCGACTTCTTCTCCTTGCCGTCCTCGGGCGTCACGTCGATGGCGGCAGCGCGCCCGATAATCTTCACCGGGGCGACGCAGTTATTCATGCAGGGGTCTTTCTGCCAGAACGACTTCTCGGTGGTGGCGCGGTCGTCCATCACGAACCCCTGCTCGTTCGGCATCTTGATCGTCGCAAGGGTCTTCTTGTTCAGCTCGAAGTTTTGATCGGTGACGACGTCGTTCAGATAGAGGACGTACGCGACCAGCGCATAATATTCATCGACGGACAGGGATCCCGTATTGCCGTAAGGCATGGCGTGACGGACGTAGTCGAACACGGTGGACGCGTAGGGCCAGTACGAGCCCACCGTCTTGACCGGATTGTCCGACGTCAGCGAGCCCTTGCCGCCGGCCAGCACCGGCCAGCGGCCGTTCCCCTCGCCGAACTCGCCGTGGCAGCTCGAGCAATTGTCCATGAACAGCTTTTCGCCCTGCATGGCCGTGCCCTTGCCTTCCGGCAGGCCCTGGCCGTCCGGGCGCACGTCGATATCCCAGCCGCGGATCTCGTCCGCGGTCGGCGCGCGGCCGATGTGATAGCGGGGACCGCTCTTGGCGTCCGCCTTCTGCTGCGCAAGCGCCGGCGCGCTCAGCGCACAGGCGAGCAGCGCGGCTGCAACGAACTTAAGCGACTTCGACATTCTCGACCTCACCATTGGCCTGCACATGCCAGGTCTGGATGCCATTGTTGTGATAGATGGAGTTGACGCCGCGGATCTTGCGCAGCTCCGCCTTGCTCGGCTGCACGTAACCCGTCTCGTCCTGCACGCGCGATTGCAGCAGCAGCGGCTCGCCGTTCCAGTCGAATTCGTAGTAAAAACGCGTCAGCGCCTTGTCGAGAACGGGCCCGTCGAGCCGCGCCGGCCACCAATTTCGGCCGCCGTCGAGCGACACGTCCACGCGCTTGACCTTGCCGTTGCCGCTCCAGGCCAGACCCGAGACTATGGTAAAGCCTTTGCCGTGCTTGATCGGCGCTTGCGGGCTCGGGCTGGTGATCACGGACTTGGCGTCCATCGACCAGGTGAAGCGGCGCGCCTTGCCGCTCGGCATGAGGTCCGTGTATTTCGACGTCTCCTCGCGAGTGTGCCAGGGCTGGTCGCCGACCTTGATGCGGCGCAGCCACTTGACCCAGAGATTGCCCTGCCAGCCCGGCACCACGAGCCGCATCGGATAAAC
>NZ_AJQF01000246.1:0-4001 GCF_000261705.1 Bradyrhizobium genomosp. III
TCGCCGTTCATCTTGTAGGCGATGATGCAGTCGTCGAGCGCCTTCTCGATCGGCAGGCTGCGGTCCATCGCAGCCGCGTCGGCGCCTTCGACCAGCAGCCACTTGCCGCTCGTCTTGACGCCGGCTTCCTCCAGCAGAGTGCGCAGCGAGACGCCGGTGTACTGCACGCAGTGGATCATGCCGTGGGTGAACTGGCAGCCATTGAGCTGGGCGCCGCGCCACTCCATGCCCGAATTCGCCGCGCACTCCATGAAGTGGATGCGGTTGACGCGCGGATAGCGCTTCAGCTCCTCCAGCGTGAGGATGAGCGGACGCTCGACGAGGCCATGGATCATCAGGCGATGATCGGCCGGATCGACCTCGGCGATGCCGCCGTGATGGCGTTCGAAGCAGAGGCCGTTCGGGGTAATGATGCCTTCGAGTTCGTGCAGCGGCGTGAAGCTCACCGAGGATTCTCGCGAGGCAGTCAGCCATTCGACGTCGCGCCGGACAACGTCCTTCTCGAAGTTCGACGGCTTGCCATACGGGCGCACCGCGACGCCCTCGCCGAGCGACTTGGTCCATTCCGGCACATTGGGCGGCTGGTTAGCGGGATTTCCGCCTGCGGCCGCCGGCCTTGCCAGCATCGTGGCCGCGACGCCGGCCCCGGCGGCCAGGAAGCTGCGACGGGATTGACTGTCCATCTTCGACATCGCTTCTTACGCTCCGGTAACTTTGACGGCCCGGTTGGGCTCGAGCCGAACGGTTTTCTGTTGCGTCAGGTAGTTCGCGACGACGTCCCAGATCGGCGGCCCTTCGGTTCCTTCGTTGACGCTGGCCCAGCCGGCGACCTGATATTCCCTGGCGGGCTCGATCGGCGTGCCGGTCTTGAGGACCTGCATGCCGGAGATGCGCTGCCCCTGCGGCTTGGCGACGTCGATCGCGTAGGAGAGCCCGCCGATCCGCACCATATCGCCGCCCTGTTGATAATAGGGATCGACGTTGAAGAGATTGTCGGCAACGTCCTCGATGATCTCCTTCAACCGCGAACCGGTCATGCCCATGCGGTAGACCGCGGGATAGGTGATCGCGGTGGCGTTGGTGACATCCTCGAAGGTGACGTCCTGCCCCGGCAGCACGCTGGTGCCCCAACGGAAGCCGGGTGAGAGCGCGATCTCGGCGTCGCGTTCCTGCAGCAGCGCCTGGCAGATCAGATCGTCGAACGTACCGTTGAAATTGCCGCGCCGGTAGAGCAGCGAGTCGGTCTTGCCGAGCACCTTGGCCAGATCGGAGGCGAAGGGTTTGCGGACCTCGGCGATCTTCGCGGCCATCTCGGCGTCCGCCGTGATCACATCGGAGAACAGCGGAATGAGCTTGTACCTGAAAGCCTTGACCTCACCGTCGCGAACATCGAGATCGAGCCGCGAGACGAACTTGCCGGACGAGCCCGAGGCGATCAGCAGAGTCTTGCCGACTTTGACAGCCTCGGGCAGCGCGTCATGGGTATGCCCGGTCAGGATGACGTCGATGCCCTTGACGCGGCTCGCGAGCTTGCGGTCGACATCGAAACCGTTATGCGACAGCAGCACGACCAGTTGCGCGCCGCCCTTGCGCGCCTTGTCGACCTGCGCCTGAACGTCCTCCTCGCGCACGCCGAACGACCAGTTCGGAATCATCCAGCGCGGATTGGCGACCGGCGTATAGGGGAACGCCTGGCCGAGCACCGCGATCTTGACCCCGCCGCGCTCGATCATGGTCGAGGCGTCGAACGCCGCCTCGTTCCATTCGGTGTCCCGGATGTTGAGGCCGAGGAACGGGAAGCCGAGGCCTTCGATGGCCTGCTTGACGCGCTCGGTGCCGTAGGTGAACTCCCAATGCCCGGTCATGGCGTCGGGCTTGAGCAGCGCCATGCAGTCGATCATGTCCTGACCGCGCGTCTTCAGCGACGACCACGATCCCTGCCAGGTGTCGCCGCCATCGAGCAGCGCGACCTTGTCGCCGCGCTCGGCGCGGATCGCCTTGATCACGGTCGCGGCACGATCGAGGCCGCCGATCCGGCCGTAGCTCTTCGCAAGGGCCTCGAAATCCTCCGAGGTCAGGGCATAAGCCGCCGACGAGCCGGGCGCGATGCCGAACCGGGCGAGAAACTCCTTGCCGGTGACGTGCGGCGGAAGGCCCTTGGCCTCGCCCACGCCGAGATTGGTCGAGGGCTCGCGGAAATAGAGCGGCATCAGCTGACCGTGGATATCGGTCACGTGCACGAGCGTGACGTTGCCGAGCGGCTCGAAGGCCAACAATTCCTTTTCAGTCAAGCGCTGCTGGGCAACCGCCCGGGTCAGGCCGGAGCCGACACCGCTCGACAGTGCCGCCGTGGCCGCGGCAACCTGAATGAACTCGCGGCGAGAGATCATGCGCAATACTCCTGCAAGCTCAACGTTTCAGTTGCGCACCGACGGCGTCTCGACCGGCAACCCGATGCCGCGCCAGGCCACATAGAGCTCGAGCGCGAGGAACTCGTCCGAGAGCGGCTTGAACGGCTCGGCGCGTACGTCGAACATGCAGCCTTCGAACCGCTCATGCAGCGGCACCAGGCGCTGGTCGCGCAACCGATAGGTCGGAAAGCCGTTGGTCTGGCCCTGGCTCAGGAAGTCCGCGCGCATGAACTTGCCGTTGTTGCGCTCGTGGCAGGACTCGCAAGCGAGATCGAGCTGGCCGTAGCGCGTGTAATAGATCTGCTTGCCGCGATCGAACCAGGGCGACATCGGGCCGTCGGTCTTCACCGCGACCTTCATGCCGTGCGACTGGTAGCGCACGAACGCTGTCATGTCGGTCAGCTCACGGGATTTGAACTTCCAGGGCTCCGCCTTCATGTGCTCGCTGCGGCAGATGTTGATGCGCTGCTCGAGGTTGACCGGCTTCTTCAGCTTGTCGTCCCATTTCGGCATGGCGGCGCCGACGCCCTTCATGCTGGTCTCGGCTTCGCCGTGGCAGCTCATGCAGGACTTGCCCTCACCGCCCTCGACCTTCTTCCAGACATCCGCCGCGCGCTCCACGGCGAGGAAGCCCGGATTTTCGAGATCATCGTCCTGCAGCGCGCGGGTCTCCTTGCTGCGAAACTCGTAGCCGGAGATGATGGTCTTGAAGACGTGGCCGGGCGGCGCCGCGATGCCTTTGCGCTCGGCGTCCTCTGCGACCGCGAGCGTCGCAACCGACGCGGCGGCCACGACCAGAGCGGCCAACCCAACAAATCGTCGCGCCATTGCGTGCCTCCCTCAATGCGCGATGCGCATCATGCCTTGAGCGCAATCTTCTCTTCGGCCGTGATCACCGTGCCGTCGTCATCCGTCCAGGAGAACTTGAACGTGCCGGCTTCGTCGACCCGCGCGTCGAACTGGACGTAGGGATTGGCCGAGATCGCCCGTTCGAGCGCGCAGGAGAACACCGGCTTGCCGTTGAACTCGCAGGCGAACTTGTTGATGATCTTGCGCGGAATGGCCTTGCCCTGTGCGTCCTTGCGCTGGCCGGATTCCATGACATGCGAGACCAGGGTCTTGATCTGGATGACCTCGCCCTTGGCCGCTTCCTTGGGAAGCTTGATGCGCGGTTTGTCTGCCATTGTTCCTCTCCTGACGCCCTTAGCCGCCGCAGCCGCCGATAGTGACCTTGACGGTCTTCTGCTCCATGAACAGCGAACCGTCACTCATCTTCGCGACCGCAATCACGTTCTGCGTGGTCGCGAGCCGGATCCGGATCGAGGCTTCCGCCTTGCCCGACAGCGCTGTGAACGACAGCGTCGCCACGCCCGCATTGGGGTTGCCGTCCGCGATGATCAGAACGTCTTTCACATAGGCGTCCGCCGTCATCGGGCTCTCGATGTTGATCGACAGCGGCACGGTGTTGCCGTTCTCCGCGATCTCCGGCAGGTCGAGCGCGATCTTTCCCTTGGCAGGCTGCTTGCCGCCGGTGAACGTCTCGATCCATTTCGCCGCATCGCCCGTCACTTCGGCATCGGCTGGCCTGGG
>NZ_AJQF01000247.1:0-1159 GCF_000261705.1 Bradyrhizobium genomosp. III
CGAAGCCGCCCCCGAGCGCAAATGCCTGCCGTCGATTGATGGCTTTCATTCCTGATCCTCCTCGCTGTCAGTTCAGCGTCTTGAGAAAAGCGATGACGTCCTCGACCTGCGCGGCCGTCAAAATGGATTTGCCTACGAATTCCGGGCGCACCCGGCTGAGGCCGTCGTTCCTGAAGAACGCCGGCATGACGGTGTTGGTGAAGATGCGCTTGGGGTCGGCGACAATGAGGCGCAATTGCGCCTCGGTGTAGCGGCCGGCGACATCGTCCAGCGACGGACCGAACTCGCCGTGGAATTCCTCGGACTTCAGGCTGGTGACCTGATGGCAGGCCAGGCAATTGCCGAGCGTGCGGGTCAGAAACACCTTCTTGCCGGCGGCGGCATTTCCTGGCGCGCCGGTCAGGGATTTCGGCACGGAGTCGTTGACGATTTCGAGCCTGATCGGCTCCTTGTTCGGCTCTTGCGCCAAAGCGCTTCCGGCCGACAGACAAAGTGCAAACGCAGCAGCAAGCGAGCGCCGCATGTTCCCTACCCTCGGATCGCGGGGTGACCCCCGCTCTTGGTTACGACGGACTCACAATCCATCAAATTCATTTATTATGATATGTTCATATAAACGCTGACGTCAAGCGGAATTCGAAAGGCGCTCATGGTCAGCCGTTCGCGGCCAGAAACTCCCGGAACGAGCCGCGCTCGTAAGCGCGCTCCCGCACGAAACGAAACATCGCCAGGAAGTGCGGCGGCTTGAGATAGCCGGGTGCCCGCGCCACCTCGCGCGCCATCGCGTCCTTTGCTTCGAGGCCATCGGCGGATGGCGGAAAAAACTGAAAGGTCGGCGTGAACCGGATCCCGTATTTCTGGGCGAGCTCTTTCTCTGTCAATTCCTGGCGATCGAAGTCCGTCACCTTGCGCGAGCCGATCAGGTTGAGCTGCAACACCTCGAAATTGTCGCGGATGTAGCTGGCGATGCCGGCATCGGCGAAGTTCACCAGGTGCGTCTCGCGGCAATAGGGGCAGCCGCGCAGCTCCCACATGATGGCAAGGCGCTTGCCGCCGGCCGCAGCGCTATCCAGGTCCTCGCGCAGATCGAGGAAGCTCTGCAGGAACCAGGGCTCGTGATAGAGCCCGTCTTCTCCGACGGCGGGCTCGGCCGCCGCCG
>NZ_AJQF01000248.1:0-3848 GCF_000261705.1 Bradyrhizobium genomosp. III
CTGCTGCGAATGCGAGGACGCCGCGTCGCGTCGGCGTGCGAAGCGACGTCGGGGTTTCGTGTATCGGAAGATCTTGCGCGCTGCTCATTTTCATTATGATATTCGAATACACGAATGTGACAAGGAGATCCGATCTTGCGCTGCACCATCGTGCTGCTGGCATGGCTGGCCTCGAGCGCGCTCGCGCTCGGTGCGGAAGCCGATAGACTTGCGGATGTCGCATCGGCGATGGCGCCGATCATGGCCAATCTGCGCACCGCTGCGAGCTATGCGCGCACCGGAAATATCGCGCTGGCACAGATCGAGACCGACGAGGCGGTCGCCGGGTGGAAGCGGCTCGCTTCCCTGCCCGCTGACGGACCGTCCGAGTTGTCGAGATTTTTCGACGGAGGTCGCGAACGGCTGGCGACGGCGACGGCTGCACTGGACCGCGGAGACGATGTCGCCGCCGGCCGCGAGCTGCTTGCGCTCCGGCAGGCTTCTCACGCGCTCAGGCGTCGCGCAGGCCTCTACGATCTCGGCGATTGCATCTTCGAGATCGCGCCCGCCATGGAAACGCTGCGTGTCGCAGCCATCGGGTATGGCGAACGGCCGGCACCCGCAAACGCCGAGGAGACCGTTGCCACTGCAGGCGCGTTCCGCGATCGGCTTCAACGCTGTAACGAATGGGCAAACAGCGAGATCGCGGCCCAAGGTGAATTCCGCCGCCTGATCGACGGCGCAATCGCCAGCAGCGGCGAGATCGCTCATGCCGCGATGGCGGGCGACGGCCCCCTCGTGCATCGTTACCTCATCGAGTTGCAGTCCTTTGCCCAGTTGCTCGACTTCCGTTACGGCTAGCCTCAGCCGATGCTGGTCAATGCAGGGAAATACTCGAGCAGCCATTGCGAGACCGCGGGCATCAAGCCGGTCAGGAACATCAGACCCGTCGCGACCAGGAATACGCCCATCGTCTTCTCGATCAGGCCGAGATGCCGGCGCACACGACCGAGCGCGGCAATGAAGCGGCCGGTGAAGGCCGCCGCGATCAGGAAGGGAATGCCGGTCCCGACCGAATAGGCGAGCAGCAGCAGTGCGCCCCGCCCGGTCGTGTCCTCCGAGCCAGCCATCAGCAGCACGGCGGCGAGGATGGGGCCGGCACAGGGCGTCCAGCCAAACGCAAAGGCCAGGCCCATGACGAAGGCCCCCGCCACGCCGGCCGGGCGGTTGTCGACCTGCACGGTCGCGCTGCGATAGAGCAGCGGAATCCTGAGCAGCCCCAGAAAATGCAAGCCCATGACGATGATCAGCCCGCCGGCGACGATGCCGAGCGTCGACAGATGCACGGAAATGAAGCGTCCCGCGATCGAGGCGGTCGAGCCGAGCGCGACGAACACCAGCGAAAAGCCCGCCACGAAGGCCAGCGCGGAGAGCAGGATCCGTGGCCGCAGATCCGGCCTGTCGCCGGATAGATCCGTGACCGAGACGCCGGCCATGTAGCACAGGAAAGGCGGCACCAGGGGCAGGATGCAGGGCGACAGGAACGACAACAGGCCCGCGACGAAGGCCGCACCAAGCGTGACGTCCAAGGTCATTTCCGCCCCATCCCTAGCACATATACGAATTTAATGATATAAGCCCCAGGGACGTTTGCAAGCAAGTCCGCCAAGCAAGTCCGCAAAGGGCCGGTTACGCAGCATGAACAGAATCGTCGTTTTGCTCGCCCTGGCCGCCGGGCTCGCGCTGCCCGCGATGGCCTCGCGCGCCGCCGAGCTCGTCATGCTCGAGCGCGCTGGCTGCGTCTGGTGCGCGCGCTTCAACGCCGAGATCGCCCCGATCTACGGCAAGACCGACGAAGGCCGGGCCGCGCCGCTGCGACGGGTCGACCTGAACAGGCCCCTTCCCGCCGATCTCGCCGGAATCGATCCGGGTCCCTTCACGCCGACCTTCGTCGTGGTACAAGAGGGCCGTGAGATCGGGCGCATTCGCGGCTATCCCGGCGATGCCTTCTTCTTCGGCCTGTTGGACCGAATCCTGTCAAACACGGGATCGGAACCCGGGAGGTCGTGACCACCTTGCGGATTTTCTGAGAGGAACTTGACGCGATGCCGTTGCCAAAGCTGAAGGATATCGAGGGCTCCGCCGAACTCGAGCAGATGATCGAGAAGGCGCGCGAGGCCAGCGACATGCTCAAGGCGCTGTCGCACGAGTCCCGATTGCTGCTGCTGTGCATCCTCGCCGAGGGCGAGAAGTCCGTGACCGAGCTCGAGCAGTTCCTGGGCGAACGCCAATCGACCGTCTCCCAGCAGCTCGCGCGGTTGCGGCTCGATCGGCTGGTGACGACCCGCCGCGACGGCAAGACGATCTACTACAGTCTCGCCAGCGAGGACGTTCGCAAGATTCTCACCGCCGTCTACGACGTGTTCTGCGAGCCGGTACGCCGGCGCCGCCGGTAGTTCTCCGCGCTGGATTTTCGCGCCCACCGGCGCAGACTACCCGCAAGGCAGAACCAAAAACGAAGCGGGAGGAATGCTGAGCCCTTCGACCATAGCGTTTGCATGCGGGCTTGCCGCCGGCGCCGTGCTCGGCGTTGCCGGCCGAGCGGGTCGTTTCTGTACGCTGGCGATGCTCGAGGACGCATTCTTCGGATCGGATTTTCGTCGGCTGAAATCCTTCGCGCTGGCCGCGGCAGTCGCCCTGCTCGCGACCCAGGCGCTCGCCGCGTTCGGCATTGTCGATCTGTCGCGGTCAATCTACCTCACGGCGTCGATCGGTCTTGGCGGTGCGATCATCGGCGGTCTGATGTTCGGCGTCGGCATGGCGCTGGTCGGCACCTGTGGCTTCGGCACGCTGGTGCGCGTCGGTGGCGGCGATCTAAGGGCCATCGTGGTCTTTCTCGTGCTCGGCCTGTCGGCGCTCGCGACCATGCGTGGCATCACCGGCATGCTGCGGCTGATGCTGATCGAGCCGTTGTCGGTGAGGCTGCCCGAGGGAAGCACCCAGACCTTGACGTCGCTGCTCGGCGCAGGCAGCGCGATGCGCGCGATCCTCGTCGTGGCGATTTCCGCCGCGCTGGCCTTCTGGGCCCTTGCGGATGGCAGGCTGATCCGGTCGCCGCGGCTGCTCGCCTCCGGTCTTGCCGTCGGCGCAGCAATCGCGTTCGGCTGGTTTGCCACCGGATGGCTTGCCGACGACGAGTTCGATCCCGCGCGGGTCTCCTCGCTCAGCTTCGTGGCGCCGCTTGGTGATGCCATCCTTTACGTCGCCACCTTCTCCGGCGCGCGGCTCAATTTCGGCATCGGCTCGGTTGCCGGCGTCGTCGCAGGTTCGTTTGCCGCCGCGATGCTCGCGCGCGGCTTCCGCTGGGAAGCGTGCGACGACGCACGCGAGTTGAAACGTCACATGATCGGCGCGCTGCTGATGGGCATCGGCGGCATCATGTCGATGGGCTGCACCATCGGTCAGGGCCTGAGCGCGCTGTCGACGCTCGCGGTTTCGGCCCCCGTCACGATGTTGGCCATCGCCTGCGGCGCGCGCCTTGGGCTCGAGTTCACGATGACCGGCGAGTGGCTGCCGGCGGTGCGCAGACTGTTCGGGGTCTCGACCTAAATCGAAAAACGCGGATCGGCGTCAAATCGCCGTCGAACTGCCGGCCTCGTATCCTCCTGCAGCCCGGTTGCCCCTTCAAGCATGACGGCAGACACACCTTCGCATTCTCGCGGCGCAATTCGCCCGAGCTTTGCTTCGTCTCGCGACCCTCCAATCCAAGAGGGCGCAGGGAAGGCCGGGTGCTGGCTCGCACCCGCGGTCCGCTGCGCGAAAAGCGCACGCAGTAAGAACCGCACAGCAGCATACAGGTGGTGCCGATC
>NZ_AJQF01000249.1:0-4933 GCF_000261705.1 Bradyrhizobium genomosp. III
GACCAGGCCTGGGGTCTGTTCCAGGCGTCGGTCGCTGCGCATGACAACCACGTTGCCTACTACGGCCCGACCGAAGTCACTGGCCACCCCGACGACAAGTGGGGTTGGGCGGTTCAGCTCGCTCTGTCGATCAAGAACATCCCGACCGGTGCGGGTGACGTGATCAACATTTCGGGCGTCTACACTGACGGCGCGACCCGCTACAACTTCCAGAACCTGGCGGGCGGCAGCTACTCGATGTTCGGCAGCTCGGGCATTGCCTACCAGAGCGTCGGCTTTGCCTATGCTCCGGACACCGTGTTCACCTCGGCGGGCGGTGGCTCGTCGCAGGAGAGCGTGAAGACCTGGGGCTTCCGTGGTGCCTACACCCATAACTGGGATCCCTACTGGAACACCGCGCTGTACGGTGCCTACGCTCAGGCACAGTTCGGCTCGCTGGCCAAGACCTCGCTTTGCGGCGTGGGTGGCACGTTCGTAACGGGTGTCTCGCAGGCAGGTGTCACGGGCTGCAACCCCGACTTCGCCGTTGCGCAGGTCGGTGTCATCACCCGCTGGACCCCGGTCAAGAACCTCACGTTCTCGGCTGACCTGAACTGGACCCACCTCGACCAGAAGTACTCCGGTACGGTTGGTTACGCCGGTGCTGGCGCAACGGCCAAGCCGGCCGCTGTGTACGAGCTGAAGGATCCGGACACCATCACCCTGCTCCTCCGCGCTCAGCGCAACTGGTAAGTTCGGTCTAACTCGCATTGGAGCTCTTGGTGGGAAACTGCCGAGAGCTCCTCAGAGCCCTCGGCGGGAAACTGCCGAGGGCTTTGGTGTCTTCGATGCACCGAAGAGGCGTCTTCGACCAGGATTTGTGGGATTCGAAGCGTTTGGCGAGCTTTCGGCGCGAGCTCGGCGACGTGCATCGCCAACAAGCACGATCGGCAGCTCTAAAGCGCGTGCAGGTGCGGCTACAACGGGTGCGTTGTCAGCCAAAGCCTGCGGGCCACTTCTAACGGCTCGATGGCTAACCGCAACCACCACTCGACTTCGTTGGTTGCCCGATGCAGCTCCCGGTGATGGGCGCGGCAGAGCGGCACGGTGAATTCGTCGCTCACCTTCAGACCAAGGCCCCTGGGCTGCGCGAACCGCAGGTGGTGCGGATCGGACGGGCTCCGGCCACAAGCGAGGCAGGGCTGCTTGGCGACGAACCGCAGGTGTTCGCGATCGCGGCGCCGCTGCGGTTTTCCGATGCGAGCCCAGCCGGCTGCGCAATCCTTGTCCGCCCCGACCGGGCTTGGCGTGGATTGTTCGGAGGCTTGCAGCCGGGTGAGCCGGTCCTCGAGAGCTTCGCCAAGCCGCTGGGCCCCCTGGACTGTGAGTGTGTTCGCCTGCCGCCACACCCGCTGTGCCCAGCGGTCGATGTCCTCCACATTGGCAAGCGACTGAAGCTCGGCGAGCAGGCGCGCGGCCATCGCTTCGGAAGTTTTGGGTTCGGCTGCGGGGGCCACGGCCTGACCGGCGGGGGCACGTTTCGCTTCTGCGCGCCAGGGCGCGTTGGCTTTGGCCGTGGGCAGAGGCGAGCCAGGCGGGGCCACTCCGGGACGAGATCCTAATTCATCAGCCTGCGGATTGGATCCGGGCCTGATGGCAAGATCCGGTGCGTCGAAATCATCTTCGCCGGCAATCCCGATCAACGTGAACAGCGCGTACCGCCGCGCATAGGTCAGCGCAGCGCCCATCCGATGCGGCGCGGCGATGTCGGCGATGGTGCAGACCGGCCAGTCTGACGCAATCCATTCGCCTGAGCTGTGGAGCAGGGCGGTGGTGAGCCGGATCAGCCCGCTCTCCGGCTCAAGCGCGGTGGCCTGCACCGTGGCAATCTCCTGTTTGCTCAAGCTCTTGCGCACAATCTCAAGTCCGCGCGCCAACGAGGCATAGCGGAAGCTGTGGCATTCGCCGTTGGGGAAGAGCCCAGGCAGGGTCGCCGTGAGCAACTTTTCCGGGTTTTCCAGCTCGGCCTGTGCGCGGGCGAGCGCGGCGGCGACCTGATTGATGCTCTGGCTTGATTGATACATGGTTCTGCGTCGGTTAGCTCAAGGCAGTGGGGTGAAGCGGTTTTCCACGCTCGGCCGCAGCTCTCACCGTTTGGCCAAACAACCGAGATGGCGCTGTGGCTTACTCACGCGCCAGCTATGGACGCCCGGTCAGCTCAAAGCTGATCGCGCCGGATTTCGACCGCTTGGCACGTACCCCGTGGCCGGTTGCTTCTCGGGCATCTTCCGGCACGAGGGCCTTCAGTTCGCTTTTCGCCCGCTCATGGTCGATCGCGGCGTCGCGCGTGCGGCGAAACACCTCCGCCAAAGCAGCCCAGGCGTTGGAGGCGCTCATGTCCACCGCGCGCACCGCTTGCAGGCGCGCTCTCGGCGGCTCGATGCCGAACAGCCGGGGCGGCTCTCCGCTCTCCACACAGCGCCAGAATTTTTTCTCAGCGGTCAGCAGCAGGTGCTGGTAGAGAGGATCGGCTCCGACCGTCATCTCCACCCACTTGCCACCGCCGGTAATGACCGACAACACCGCCGTCCGAGATGCCGTTACCCACATGTTGTGCTGCAGCTGCGGCATGTGCTTTTCGGCCGCGAGCTCTTCCGAGAAATTCCACGGCAGCATAAATTTGGCCTCGAACACCGCGCCCGTGGCTTCGATCCGGCCGTCGAGCGTGGCGGCCATCCAGCGGTGAAGTGGATGGAAGAATTGCCGCTGCACCTCGCTCACCTTCTGCCCGGAGTGGGTCTCGTACCAGTGCCGGTTGAGGGGCTCGGTCACCGAGCCGAGCTGCACCACCAGATCATTGGCCAGGTCTTGGGGTTCCCGTTCGCCGCGCTTCTCCTGCCACAGCCGAAGCAAGGCGGGCTCATCGACGCCCATGATGATCTTTGCGTCCGAGCCGCCGATGAAAGCGCGGCGGCTTGGCGGAAATGCTCGGCTATCCATCAACATCCTCCAATATATCTTTTTTAAACAGAAATGATCTTATCAGGCGCTAACGATAAATCAATCTTTTTTCGACAGAAGGAGCCGAAAACAACACCATGGTGACATGCCGATGATCACGCCGGAGCAATGCCGGGCCGCGCGAGGATTGCTGGACTGGAGCCAGCAAAGATTGGCCGACGAGGCGCAGGTCGGGATTGTCACCGTCCGCCAGCTCGAGGCCGGTTTCACTCAGCCGCGGCGCGCGACCCTGATCGTCGTGCGGCGAACCCTCGAGGCGGCCGGCGTCGAGTTCATCGACGAGAATGGCCGCGGCGTCGGTGTCAAGCTGCGCAGTGGTCGCCGCGATCCCGGGTGAGGAGTCCCGAACCCGCTCAATTGGTCAGGAGCGCCGCCGGCCAGCCTTGCTCGCGCTTGCGAGTCCGGGATCGAGCGCCAGTTCGGCGCGCAAGCGCGCAAACTTCAATCGATATCGCTCAAGAGATTCCGCAGTTTGAACCGAGTTCTCATAAGGCGCGCCTCGATCGTGTGGGGCGCTTGGTCCAAAATAATCCGGGGCAGCGCTGGCCGGAATGGGCTTCAGCCTAGGATGGAAATACGGCGCGATCGTTGCGGCGATCCTTTGGCGCGTCATTGGCGGGAGACGCTCATCGTTCATGAACTCGAGCAGGCGTGCGAGCGGATCGGGAGCCGCGAAGTCTTTTCCAATCATCGTTGGTGGGCGGAAGCTGCAAGCTTTGATGGATGATCGGCTCGATGGCGTCGGCAAGGACACCTTCGGCAGGGCTGCTTTCGGCAATGACGGCTTCGGCAAGGAAGGGGTCGGCTTCGTTGACGACCGTTTCGGCAATGATCGCTTCCGCAATGATCGCTTCGGCACCAGGTCCTCCCGACAGCGCGTATCGTGCTGTTGCTGCCCTCTGTTAGTTGGGTTGAATTTCCGAGGATGCAAATCTTTTTAACGGAATCCCTTTGCGCGCCGGGTTTTTTCCGCTACGGGGGGATTCTGACCCTGCTGTTTTTTTCCTGTTTGACCTCGGACTTGCGCCGCAACGCGCAGAGAAAAGTCGAGCCCGCCCGCTACCGCTACCGCTTACGCGGCGGCCGGAACGACAGGCCACGCCGGCTAGCAAGTCCCGCGAAGGAGTTAAAGGAACATGGGAATAAGCTTACAGCGAAGAACCGACTGGGCTGATCAATTCATCGGGAATGCTTTCAAGGCGTTGCGCGCTCAAAGGTGCTGGCCGGCTAAAGGTGCATCTCAAACTGGTGTCGCCATGCGTTCAACCAAGCGGAGGATGAGCCGATGAGCCGATCGGATCAGGGTGCCCAGCTCGCACTCATCTATGAGCCGCGCTTGCTGCCGTCTGAATCCCAGGCCCACTTTAGGATGATGCGTGACGCGATTGTTGCGAAGCTCAGACCGAGATGCGCCATTGAGCAGATGTGGGTCGGCGAGATCATCCATGGCGAATGGGAAATGCAGCGACTTCGGGGATTCAAGGATCTGATCGTTACTTCCGCTCGCGGTCCGGCACTGAAAAACCTGTTGAGCATCGCGCTAAATGCCAGCGGCGCTGCCGACATCGATGATTTGGCCGAGCGGTCAGTTACCAACAAAGCGGTGCGCAACAAAGTCACAAACATCTTACGCAAACACGGGATGTCGGAGGCTAGTATCGATGCGGAGGCCTTTCGCCATTGCTTGCTTGAGATGGCTGAGACCAATCGCCGGTTGGCTGAACTGAGTTCGCGCCGCGACAAAAACCTGCAGCAGCTTGAGGACTACCGGGCCGGCTTGGCGAGGCCCACGCATCCGGCCGAAGGCACCGATGTCATGATCAGTGGCGACGATGGCGACTGAACGTCAGATCGCGGCCAACAGGCGGAACGCGCAGAAGAGCACGGGGCCGCGAACGGCGGCGGGTAAGCGGCGGGCGGCGGGCAACGCCCG
>NZ_AJQF01000250.1:0-2047 GCF_000261705.1 Bradyrhizobium genomosp. III
TCCCTGGCTCTAGCCATCCTTGCGGGCAGCAGCGCTCCAGAGCTTCTGGAAGTGGCCTGCAGCGCGGCGCGCGCCTACCTCGAGCTCGCCCATATCCGTCAGATCAAAGCCGACCTCATCCAGCGCGTGCTAGAGTTCGGCGCCGCGGGGCCGGAGCTCATGCGTGCGCGCCTGGCCGAGGCGCGCCACCTGCAAACGCTATTGCGGCGGCAATGGCAGAAACCAGAGCGGCTCAAACCGGTATCCGTGCCCTCGGAAACTGAGCGCCAGGCCGAGGCCGTGCGTCGGCTGCTGCCAGAGCTGCGCAAGCTCAACCGCTACGAGGCGCGGACCTATGCGAGGTGGGATCGCGCGTTGTCCGAGGTCGCGGGGCTGAACACGGTAAGGGAGCATCGATGAAGCCACCTGCCTGCGCAGAACGAACCCAATCAAGTCGACAAATCAGGCCTTTGAGGTGGGGCGCGGCGCCATGAACCCGCTGAGGTGCGCCCGCCTGGCGCGGTGTGCGCACCAGTGCCAGAAATCAACGCTTGCTTTCATGCGATCGGCCGCTCCCCGCGCTGGGTGATCTCTCCTGCAGAATCCCTGTTCACAGGAAACTGAGGTTTGGGGGTAGGGCCTCTTAGCGTTCGTCCGCAATCACCTTGCCGTCGTTCGGCAGCGCGCCGGGACTGACGAACTCGACGCTTCCGCCGAGTTTCGTCACGGCGCGCAAGCTGGTCGCAATCTCCTCGCGCAGGGCGTCACTCGTGGCCGCCGTTTCCGCTTTCAGCGTCATTGCGTCGGTCTCGCCCTGCCGTGTGACGACGAGGCGCAGTCTTCCGAGCGCAGAATGACGCTTGCCGATCTCGGCGATCTGCTCTGGACGGATGAACATGCCCTTGACCTTGGTGGTCTGGTCGGCGCGGCCCATCCAACCCTTGATGCGCATGTTGGTGCGGCCGCACTTGCTTGGGCCCGGCAGCGCTGCGGTGAGGTCGCCGAGGGCGAGCCGGATCCAGGGATGGTGCGGATCGAGCGACGTCACCACGATCTCGCCGACGTCGCCCGGCGCAACGGGATCGCCGGTGCCGGGCTTGACGATCTCCATGATCAGATCCTCGTTCACGACCATGCCCTCGCGCGCCTCGGTCTCGAACGCGATGAGGCCGAGATCGGCGGTGCCGAAGGCTTGGTAGGCATCGATGCCGCGCGCCTTGATCTCGGCCTGCAGCGAGGGCGGGAACGCCGCCCCGGAAACCAGTGCGCGCTTGATCGAGGAGACGTCCCGTCCCGAACTCGCTGCGGCATCGAGCAATATCTTCAGGAAGTCCGGCGTGCCGCTGTAGCCGACCGGGCGGTAGGCCTCGATCAGCTCGAATTGCTGTTCGGTGTTGCCGGGCCCTGCCGGGATCACGGCGCAGCCGAGCGCGCGCGCTGAGGCATCGAAAATGAAGCCGCCGGGGGTGAGATGGTAGCTGAAGGTGTTGAGGACGATGTCATCGGGTCGGAACCCGGCCGCGAACAACGCCCTTGCGCCGCGCCAGGGATCGGCCTGCCGCCCCTCCGGTTCGAAAATGGGCCCTGGGGAGGTGAAGAGGCGGGCAAACGACCCCGGCGCCGACGCCACGAAGCCTCCGAAGGGCGGCGAGGCCTTGTGCAGGGCGGGCAGTTCCGACTTGCGCAATACCGGCAGGCCCGCCAGCGCCTCCCGGGAGGTCACGGCGGCGGGATCGAGACCTCTCAGCCGCTCGGCATAGGCCGGGGCGGCCATCGCGGCTCGCAGCACCTCCGGCAGGCGGGAGAACAGATCGGCCTCGCGGGCGGCTTGTTCGCGCGTCTCGCGGGCATCGTAGTGGGCGGTCATGGCTGTTCTTTCCGTGTTGGCATCCGTTGCGCGCCGCCGCTGGCGTGGGTATCAGACGGCGATCGGCGAGGCCTGGAGAGGACGCGATGGCGGACGAAGGAATCATTGCGGCGGAGGAGGCGACGGACGTCGTCGCGCGCCTGAAGCGCCGCATGATCGAGGAGGCGCTGCCGCTGTGGTCGACCGTCGGCTGGGGTCCTG
>NZ_AJQF01000251.1:0-19312 GCF_000261705.1 Bradyrhizobium genomosp. III
CACGGCGCGTGTTCGTGCAGGCCCGGCAGATCTATTGCTACGCGAAGGCCGCGCAAATGGGCTGGTACCCTGAGGGCCGCGCCATCGCGCTGAAGGGGCTGGAGCATCTGCTCAGCAAAGCCAAAGCGCCCGACGGCCGGCCGGGCTATGTGCACCGGCTGACGCCGGAAGGGACGGTGCTGGACGGCCGGCGCGATGCCTACGACCACGCTTTCATCCTGTTTGCGCTCGCGACCGTCTACACGCTCGACCAGGACGCGCAGGTTCGTGCCGAGATCGACGCGCTGCTCGCTTTCCTCGACAGCCATCTCCGCTCGCCGCATGGAGGCGTGCACGAAGGCCTTCCGGTGTCGCTGCCGCGCCGGCAGAACCCGCACATGCATCTGTTCGAGGCGATGATCGCGTGTTTCGACGCGACCCACGACCTGTCGTTCCAGAACCGTGCGGGCGAGTTCTTCGCGCTGTTCCTGGCCAATCTCTACGACAAGCAGAAGCGCATCCTGACCGAGTATTTCGAGGAAGACTGGTCGAAGATCGAGCCGGTCAGCGTCGAGCCCGGCCACCAGGCGGAATGGGTCTGGCTGCTGAAGGGGTTCGAGCGCATCACGGGATGCCCGACCGGTCAGCGGCGTGCCGAGTTGCTTGCGACCTCGATGCGCTATCGCGACGAGGCCACGGGCTGCCTGGTCGACGAGGGCGATGACATCGGCACTATCCGCCGCAGCACGCGCCGGCTGTGGCCGCAGACCGAGATCGCGAAGGCGTGGATCGCGCAGGCCGAATCCGGCGAGGCGGGCGCGGCGGACGAGGCGCGCGCGGCGCTGGTGCGGCTCGAACGGCATTATCTCAGCCATCCCGTGAGGGGCGGCTGGTACGACCAGTTCGATCGCGACGGCAAATCGCTGATCGACACCATTCCTGCGTCGTCGTTCTATCATGTTCTCTGCGCGGTCACGGAAGCGGAGCAGGTGCTCGAACCCTAAAAGTTCAGAGCCAGCGCTTGCGCCGCTTGAAGCTCTTGAGGTTCTTGAAGCTCTTGCGCTGGTCGCCGGCCCCGCCGAGGTAGAATTCCTTGACGTCCTCGTTGTCGCGCAATTCGTCGGCGGTGCCGTCGAGCACGACCTTGCCCTGCTCCATGATGTAGCCGTGGCTCGCCACCGACAGCGCGGCGCGGGCGTTCTGCTCGACGAGGAGGATGGTGACGCCGAGGTCGCGGTTGATCTTCTGGATGATGGAGAACACCTCTTTCACCAGCAGCGGCGACAGGCCCATCGACGGCTCGTCCATCAGGATCATCTTCGGGCGCGCCATCAGCGCGCGGCCGATCGCGAGCATCTGCTGCTCGCCGCCGGAGAGATAGCCGGCAAGGCCGGTGCGTTCCTTCAGGCGCGGGAAATAGTTGAAGACCATGTCGAGATCGGCATCGACCTCGCGGTCCCTGCGGGTGAAGGCGCCGAGCTTGAGGTTCTCCAGCGAGGTCATGTCGGCGACGATGCGCCGACCCTCCATCACCTGGAAGATGCCGCGGCGGACGATCTTGTCGGGGTCGATGCCGTTGATCCGCTCATTATCGAACACGATTTCGCCGCGTGTGACCTCGCCGTCCTCGGTCTTGAGCAGCCCCGAGATCGCCTTCAGCGTCGTCGATTTACCGGCGCCGTTGGCGCCCAGCAGCGCCACGATCGCGCCCTTGGGTACGTCGAGGCTGAGGCCGCGCAGCACCAGGATGACGTCGTCATAGACCACTTCGATGTTGCGCACTGCGAGCAGGGCGGCGGTCGGCACGGCGGTCGGCTTGCTGCGGGATGCTTCGAGGGTGTCGGTCATGCGTCTTCATTCTCCGCTGTCGTCAGAGCTTCTTCCGTCATTCCGGGGCGGTCCGCAGGACCGAACCCGGAATCTCGAGGTTCTCAGGTGCGCAATTGCGCACCATAGTTCGCCTCTTCGAGGCGCCCCGGAACGACGGTCAGATCAGGCGCTCACCAGCCCAGCAATTCCGGCTTGCGCGGCAGCTCGACGGTCTTGACCTTCTCGAGCTTGATCGCGCCCTTGGCCATGAGGTCGTTGAGGTCGCCGTCGGTCGCGCCAGAAACCCTGGTGCGATAGAGATCGACCTTCAGCGTGCCGCGATGGTCCTTGTCGGTCCAGGTCGAGGGATTGCAGACGCCTTCCATGCCGGCCGGCACCCAATCCTTCTTCTGGTAGAAGCCCTTGGCGACGTTGTCTCCGGTAGCGCCGCCGTTCTTGGCAGCCCAGTCGATCGCCTCCTTCATGTACAGCGCAGAGCAGACCGCCGCGACGTAGTGCACGGGACGGTAGACCTTGCCGCTGGCGTCGGACATCTTCGAGATCTCCATCAGCGTCTTCATGCCGGGCGCGTCGCCGCCCCAGCTCACCGCGGTGCGCAAGGGGAAGATGACGCCGTTAGCGGCATCTCCGGCCGTCTTGGCGGCGTTCTCGTCCATGCCCCAGACATTCCCCATGAACTGGATCTCGACGCCGGCGGTCTTGCACGCCTTCATCACCGAGATGTTGGACGCCGCGGTGTTGCCGAGATAGGCGTAGTTGGCGCCCGAGGATTTCAGGCTCAGGCACTGGGCGCTGTAGTCGCCCGGCGCGAGCGCGAACACCAGCGGCGGCAGCACCTCGAAGCCGAGCTCCTGTGCCATCGCTTCACCGGCGGCCTTCGGCGCGTTCGGATAGGGATGGTTGGCGCCCATGTGCACGAATTTCGGCTTGCCGGACTTGCCTTTGGCCTTCCAGTCCTCGGCCGCCCACATCAGCATCGCGCGCAGCGAGTCCGAATAGCTCGGGCCGTAGAAGAAATTGTAAGGAGCGGGCTTGGCCTTGCCGCTGACGCCTTCGGGATCGGTGAGGGCGGCAGCATAGGAGCCGGACATGTCGGGGATCTTGTCCTGAGCGAGGAAGCCGGTCAGCGCCTCGGTGTCGGCGGTGCCCCAACCCATGATCGCGGCGACCTTGCTGTCCGGCGCCGACCACTTCTTGTAGAGCGCGATCGCGCGCGGCACCTGGTAGCCATAGTCGTTGGTGTCGACGTTGAGCTGCTTGCCGCCGACGCCGCCGTTCTTGTTGACCCAGGCGAAGGTGTCGGCGACGGCCTGGCCATAGGGCGTGCCGACGTCGGAGGTGCCGCCGGAATAGTCGGCGAGGTGCCCGATCGCGATCTGCGCCTGTGCGCCGGCCGAGAATGCGGCGATCGCGACGGCGAGCGATGCGGTGCTCAAAAGGGATTTCATCGTCATGGGTCGGTTCCTCCTGTTTATTGTTTAAGTGAAGTTGCCCGCGCTCAATGCGAGAACGGGTAGAGTTTCCAATACGCCTTGATCTGCCGCCAGCGATGCGCGAGCCCGTCGGGTTCGAACATCAGGAAGGCGATGATGATCACCCCGATCGCGATTTCGCGCAGGAAGGTGATGTTGGTGTTGAGTGACAGCGCCTTGTCGATCGCGCCGCCCTTCAAATAATGGCTGATGAACTCCATCCCTTCGGGCAGCAGCACCACGAAGGCGGTGCCCATCAGCGTGCCCATGATCGAGCCGGTACCGCCGATGATGATCATGGCCAGGAACAGGATCGAGCGCTCGATGCCGAAGCCTTCCTGCGACACCACGAGCTGGTAGTGCGCGTAGAGCGCGCCGGCGATGCCTGCGAAGAAGGCGGCGAGCCCGAACGATAGCGTACGGTATTTGGTGAGGTTGATGCCCATGATCTCGGCAGAGAGATAATGGTCGCGGATCGCCACCAGCGCACGGCCGTCGCGGGTGCGCATCAGGTTGGTGACGAGGATGTAGCTGAGCAGCACATAGGCCAGCACGACGTAGAAATACTGTTTGTCGCCGCGCAGTGTGTAGCCGAAGATCGAGAACGGGTTGGCGCTCGCCGGCACCGAGCCGCCGGTGAACCATTCGGCGCGGGAGAAGAAGTCGAGCAGGATATACTGCGCGGCCAGCGTCGCGATGACGAGATAGAGCCCCTTCAGCCGCGCCGCAGGGATGCCGAAGATCAGGCCGACCAGCGCGGTGACGACGCCGGCGAGCGGGATCGCGAAGAACACCGGGATCGGCGCGTTGTTGGAGATGTAAGCCGAGGTGAAAGCGCCGAGCAGGAAGAAGGCAGCATGCCCGATCGAGATCTGGCCGGTGAAGCCGACCAGGATGTTCAGCCCGAGCGCCGCGATCGAGAAGATGCCGATCTGGATCAGGATGCTGAGCCAGTATCCGCTGAAGAATTGCGGCGCGAGGCATAGCAACAGCACGCCTGCGATGGCGAAGTTGCGGCTGGTCGTGGTCGGGAAGATCGTGGTGTCGGCCGCATAAGAGGTGCGGAAATCACCAGCAGGAATGAGGGCAGGGCCGGCCATGGGTCAGATCCGCTCGATGTCGTGGGTGCCGAACAGCCCGTAGGGCTTGATCATCAGCACGATGATGAGGACGTAGAACGGCGCGATCTCGTAGAGATTGCCCCAGTGCAGGTACTCGCTGTCGACATATTGTGCGACGTTCTCGAGCAGGCCGATGATGATGCCGCCGAGCACGGCGCCGCCGACGGAATCTAGCCCGCCGAGGATCGCCGCCGGAAACACCTTGATGCCGTAGGCGGCAAGGCCCGAGGACACGCCGTTCACGACCGCAACGACGACGCCCGCGACCGCCGACACCGTCGCCGAGATTGCCCAGGCCATCGCGAACACGCTTTTCACGGAAATGCCGAGCGATTGCGCGACCTGCTGGTTGAACGCGGTGGCGCGCATCGCAAGGCCGTATTTGGAGGCACGGAAGAACCAGGCCATGCCGATCATCATGGCGACGGAGACCACCAGGCTCATGACATAGACGGTCTGGATCTGTAAGCCCAGCAAGCTGACCGATTGGCTCTCGAACACGCGCGGGAACGGCTGCGGATTGACGCCGAACATCCATTTCAGCGTTGCCTGGAGCACGGTGGAGAGGCCGATCGTCACCATGATCACGGAAATGATGGGCTCGCCGATCATCGGCCGCAGGATCAGGACCTGGACCGCGATGCCGAACACGAACATGAACACGAGCGTCATCGGCATGCCGATCCAGAACGGCACCTGATACTTGGCGAGCAGAGCCCAGCACACCCAGGCGCCGACCAGCAGCAATTCACCTTGCGCGAAGTTGACGACCTGCGTCGCCTTGTAGATCAGCACGAACGACATCGCGACCACGCCATAGAGCGTGCCGACCACGAGGCCATTGACCAGGAGCTGGATGAGGAAGGCGGTGTTCATGTATGGTGGACCTTTCGCCTCTCCCCGCGCGCGGGGAGAGGCCGACGCGCAAAGCGCGGCGGGTGAGGGGGAGCTTCCGCATGCGAGGTGCTGATGAGGGCAAGACGGAGCGCGCCAGGCATTTGCGTGCCGCATTGACTGATGCGGAGGGGACGCTCTGGTATCGCTTCCGTGCACGCCGGCTCAACGGTTACAAATTCGTTCGGCAGGAGCCGATTGGCCCATACACTGTCGACTTCATTTGCCGCGAGGCCCGGCTGATTATTGAAGTTGACGGTGGCCAACACGCCGACAGTGCGCACGACGCGGTGCGGGACAAATGGCGGATCGACCGAAACTATCGAATTCTGCGGTTCTGGAACAACGACGTTTCGAGCAATTTGGTCGGCGTTCTCGAAACAATTGTCACTGCCCTCGCGGAGGCTCCCCCTCACCCGGATCGCTGACGCGCTCCGGCCTCTCCCCGCAAGCGGGGAGAGGTGAAGGGCAGCACCGCTCGCGACGGTAGACCGTGTCACTCCGCCGCCTCCGCCATGTGCCCGTGTCCACCGAGATCCACCACGCGCAGCGTCGTGCGCACGCGCTGCGTGGTGCCGTCCTGGAAGCGGATCACGGTGTCGACGGGGATGTCGGCATCGCCGCGGTAGATGGCATCGATGATGCCTTCGTATTTCTCGTTGATGACGCTGCGGCGCACTTTGCGGGTGCGGGTGAGCTCGCCGTCGTCGGCGTCGAGCTCCTTGTAGAGCAGCAGGAAGCGCGAGATGCGCTGCGCCGGCGGCAGCGTGGCGTTGACGGTCTCGACTTCCTTGCGGAGCAGCGCATAGACCTCGGGGCGCGAGGCGAGGTCGCTGTAGGTCGTGAACGAGAGCCGGTTCTTCTCCGCCCATTTCGAGATGATGGAGTAGCGGATGCAGATCATCGCCGCGAGCGCATCGCGGCCGGCGCCGAGCACCACGGCTTCGGCGATATAGGGCGAGAACTTCAGCTTGTTCTCGATGAATTGCGGCGAAAAGCGCTCGCCGCGCGAGGTCTCGGCGAGATCCTTGATGCGGTCGATGACGACGAGCTGCTGGTTCGCGTTGAAATAGCCGGCGTCGCCCGACAACATCCAGCCGTCCTTGATGTCGGCGACGCTGGCCTCGGGATTCTTGTAGTAGCCGAGGAACATGTTGGGATGTCGCACCACGATCTCGCCGACGCCATGGACGTCGGCATTGTCGATGCGGATCTCGACCTGGTCAGACATAGGCACGCCCGTGGTGTCGGGATCGACCTTGCCCTCGGGATGTAGCGTATAGGCCCCCAGCAGCTCGGTCTGGCCGTACAGGGTGCGCAGCGGCACGCCCATGGCCTGGAAGAACTTGAAGGTCTCGGGCCCGAGCGCCGCGCCGCCGGTCGCGGCCGAGCGCAGCCGGGTGAAACCGAGGCGATCGCGCAGCGCGCGGAACAGGATGGCGTCGGCAAGGCCCGAGCGCTTGCCGTGTTCGAGCGCGGCGAGGCCGCTCTTCATGCCGACGTCGAACAGGCGCTGCTTGAGAGGCGTCGCGTCCATCACCTTGGCGCGGACGTCGGCGGCGATGGATTCCCAAACCCTTGGGGCAAAGAGCACGAATGTCGGCGCGATCTCGCGCAGATCGTTCATCATCGTGTCGGGCTCTTCGACGAAGTTGATCTTCATCCGGCAGAGCAGGCCTTTGCCGAGCACGTAGACCTGCTCCATGATCCACGGCAGCGGCAGCACCGAGACGTATTCGTCGTCCGGGCCCTTGGGGTCGAAGGCGAGATAAGTCGCACAATGGCCAAGCACGCGTCCGGCGGCGAGCATGGCGAGCTTGGGATGGGACGTGGTGCCAGACGTCGTGCAGAGGATCGCGACGTCCTCGCCCTTGGTTGCATCGACCAGCCTGTCGTAGAGCTCCGGCTCCCGCGCGGCACGGGCCCGGCCGAGTTCGGCAAACCTCTCCGCCGACATCAGCCTGGGATCGTCGTATTTCCGCATCCCGCGCGGATCGGAATAGATGATGTGCTTCAGCTTCGGCGCGCGGTCGGCGAGGGTGAGCAGCTTGTCGACCTGCTCCTCGTCCTCGGCGAAGACGAGCTGCGCCTCGCCATAGTTGAGGAGATAGGAAGCCTCCTCGTCCAGCACGTCGCGATAAAGTCCGAGGCTGAGGCCGCCGATGGCGTGCGTCGCCACTTCCGCCGCCACCCAGTCCGGCCGGTTGTCGCCGATGATGCCGATGACGTCGCCGCGGCCAAGGCCCATTTCGAGAAGACCGAGCGCAAAGTCGCGCACGCGGGTCTGGTAGTCGCTCCAGGTGAACAGCCGCCAGAGCCCGAGATCCTTCTCGCGCAATGCGATCTCGTTGCCATGCTCTTTCGCATTGAGCCGGAGCATCTTCGGATAGGTGTCGGCCTGTGCGACGCGGCCTGCGTAATCCATCATGCCGCGCTCTCCTGCGCGGGTGCAGCGTCATCCGGATCGACCAGCACCTCGTCTTCTTCACCAAGATAGGCCCGCCTGACGTGGGGATCGGCGAGCACCGTCGCCGGATCGCCTTCGGCGATCTTCTTGCCGAAATCCAGCACCATGACGCGGTGGGAGATGTCCATCACCACGCCCATGTCGTGCTCGATCATCACCACCGTCATCCCGAATTCCTCGTTGAGATCGACGATGTAGCGGGCCATGTCCTCCTTCTCCTCGAAGTTCATGCCGGCCATCGGCTCGTCGAGGAGAATGAGACGCGGCTCCAGCGCCATGGCACGGGCGAGCTCCACGCGCTTGCGCAGGCCGTAGGAGAGGGTGCCGGCTTGCGCCTTCCGCACCGACTGCAGGTCGAGGAAGTCTATGATCTCCTCGACCTTGCGGCGGTGCTCGAGCTCCTCCTTGCGCGCGCCGGTGAGCCAGTACAGCGAGCCTGTGAGGAAATTGTTCTTCAGGAGGTGATGGCGCCCGACCATGATGTTGTCGAGCACGCTCATGTGGTGGAACAGCGCCAGGTTCTGGAAGGTGCGGCCGATGCCGAGCGAGGCGCGGGCGTTCGGCGTCAGGGCCGTGATGTCGCGGCCCTGGTAGAACAGCTGGCCTTCGGTCGGCTTGTAGCGGCCGGAAATACAGTTCACGATCGAGGTCTTGCCGGCGCCGTTGGGGCCGATGATCGAGAACAGCTCGCCCTCCCTAATGGAGAAGCCGACGTCGGTCAGCGCCCGGACGCCGCCGAATCGCAAGGACACGTCGCGCACTTCAAGACTGGTAGCCACCAAACGAAACCCTCCCGGTGATGGCGCTTTTTAGTGGCGCTCTTCGTCCGTTCCTGCCCAGCGATCCTAGTACGGTGGTGCCGGTGAGGCCATGCAGCAGATGGTCTCGACCGGAGCCGCGCCACTCTCGTTCCCGTCAGGGATCAAAAGCCGCATCGTCCGAGGTGGTCCTCAATAGGGGAAAGCGCTATTTTGAAATGTCTCGCGGCTGACAATTCTGCGACAAAGTTTGCCGGGCGGCGGCGGCCTTCATCTTTCGTCGGATGGCGGTTGGAATCATCATGCTGCAATGCAGCAGAAGATGGAGTGACGAAACGGTGCGGCTGGCCGCGAGATCATGATTTCAGAAGATCAACTGAAGCGCGTCGCCGCCTGGTCGCGCGAGCTCACGCAAGCGGAGATCGAGGTCGCGCGCGCCGGAATCACGGAGCGGTCCTACGGCACCGGCGAGACCGTGTTCATGCGCGGTGATATTTTTGCCTATTGGGCCGGCATGGTGGGCGGCCTTGCCCGCATGGGGGGGGTCTCCAGGGACGGCAAGGAGACCAGCCTCGCCGGGCTGACGGCGGGGGCCTGGTTCGGCGAGGGCAGTGTGCTCAAGAACGAGCCGCGCCGCTATGACGTGGTCGCGCTGCGCGACAGCCGCGTCGCGCTGATGGAACGCAGCGCCTTCATGTGGCTGTTCGAGAACAGCGTCGGCTTCAACCGCTTTCTGGTGCGCCAGCTCAACGAACGGCTCGGCCAGTTCATCGGCATGCTCGAGGTCAACCGCACGCTGGATGCCACCGCGCGCCTCGCCCGCAGCATCGCCTCACTGTTCAATCCGATCCTCTATCCGGAATCGACCGCTCATCTGGAGATCACCCAGGAGGAGATCGGTGCGCTCTCCGGCATGTCCCGCCAGAACGCCAACCGCGCGCTGAACCGGCTGGAGAAGGAGGGACTGCTGCGGCTCGAATATGGGGGCGTCACCATCCTCGATATCGAGCGGCTGCGCGGGTATGGGGATTAGGCGCGGTCATCGCGCATTGGCGGGTGCATGGACCGGCCAGAGGTCGGCGCGCCAGCGGATGGCGATCGCCAGCATCGCGATGAAGCCGGCGGCGGCATAGAGCGAGCCCGTCGCGGAATAACCAATGATGTCGATCAGGCTGCCGGCGGCGAGCAATCCGATCGGCAGGCCATAGATCACCATCATGCGCACGCCCATCACCCGGCCGCGAAGGTGTGCGCTCGCGGTGCGCATCAGGATCACGGCCGCCGAGATCATCGACATGCTCTGGGCGATGCCGGCGAGCATGAGGCAGGCCATCGCCACCGGCATGGTCCTGACCTCGACGAATACCAGCAGCATGGCGTACCAGGCCAGCGTCGCGCCGATCAGAAGCCGGGCAATGCGCAGTCCGCCGACCAGGCTGAGCGTGATGGAGCCGATCAGCGAGCCGATCGCAAAGCTCGCCGAGAGGTAACCGAGGCCGGTCTGGTCGGTATGAAAGATCTCCCGGGCGATGTAGGGCAGCAATCCGCCAGTGAAGGGAAATGCGGTGAGATTGGCCAGGAAGGCGACGCACAGCGCCGCACGCATTCCCGGGCCACTCCAGGCGTAAACGATCCCTTCCTTCAGATCGCCGAGCAGCCGCGAGACGGCATGGCTATTCGCCGGAAGATCGCTCGTGATGACGGTCCTCTTGGGCCGGGTCAGGCACAGCATGAGAAGCGCGGCCACGAAGTAGAGACAGGCAATCGCCACGTAAACGAGGCCAATGCCGAGGACGGCGAACAGCCCGGCGCCCGTCAACGCTCCGGCGATGCGCGCGCTGTCCTGGGTCGTGCGCGCAACGCTGATGGCGCCCACCAGCTGCTCGGCCGGCATGATCTCGGCGAGCAGCGCGCCGCGGACGCCGAGATCCGAGGGGCGAATCAGGCCCATGACCGCGACGATGATCATGACGCTCAGCGGCGACAGATGACCGGTCAGCGCCAGAACCATGATGGTTGACGAGAGCACAGTATAGGCAAGACGCATCGCGACCAGAAGATCGCGATGACCCATGCGGTCGCCGATCATGCCGAACACCGGCGCGACCAAGGTCCCGACGAATTGGAGCGAGGCAAGCACGGTGAGCAGCAGCACCGAGCCGGTCTCGACCAGGATGTACCAGCCCAGCACCAGCGTCTCGATCTCGAACGCCCAGGATGTGAGCAGGTCGGACGGCCACTGGAAGCGATAGTTGCGGATGCGGAATGGCGCGAGCGCCGACGGCCGCGCGGCTGCGCTCAAGACGCGATGACGCGTGTCACGGCGAATCCCTTGCCTTGTTGTTTCTTCTTTCCGATCAGCAACGTAGCGTTGGCGACGCGCGTGTCAATCGGACCGGCCGCATGCTGCCATGCATGGCTGCATCAGCACGTCCGCTGCAGGCGCGTGACCGGTCCGTGCGAATGTCTTCCCCTGGTTTCTGCGATCGGTTCGTCCATGGACGCAGGAGGCGGTCATAGTGTCTTCATCTTGCTGTGGCCCAACAGGTCGCGGGCGCGGGGAATCGGAGCGATCGCAGCATGTGGGTACGGTGGCCGAGGTTTGCCGCGCAGTCTTTTTGTTTTGTACTTCTCGTAAGCGTCATGGTCTCGCCGGGGCAGGCGGGGTCGCAAGACATGTTGGCGCTGATGCAGCGCATTACGGCGCTGGCGAAGGAGGGCCGCTACGGCGAGGCGGTCGGCTTTGCCAGGAAGCTCGTCGTTGAGGCCGAGAAAAGCACGGGGCGACAATCGCCCCTGACCGCGACCACGCTGGTCGTGCTGGGGCAGGCGCTCCAGACGAAAGGCGAGACCACCGAGGCCGAAAGCGTGCTGAGGCGGGCCCTCGTCATTCGCGAGAAGAGCCTCGGTCCCAATCATCCCGATGTCGCCGCCGTGCTCGCCACGCTGGGCCAGATCGAGCTCGGCCAGAACAGGCTCGGCGATGCCGAACGCGACATGTCGCGCGCGATCGCCATCGACGAGAGCGTGCTGGGCCCTGACCATCTCACCACGGCGCTGGCGCGGATGCAGCTCGGCAATCTCCGTCACCGCCAGATGAAGGAGACGGAGGCGCTCGATCTGTTCAACCGTGCGCTCGTAGTGTTCAGGAAGTCTCCGGGACAGGCTGACATCATGATCCCGGTGACCTTGAACAACATCGCGGAGGTCAATCGGGCGCAAGGCCGGTTACAGCAGGCCGAGGCGAGTTTTGCCGAAGCGCTTGTGCTTCAGGAGAAGCAGCATGGCCCGGACAGCATCTATCTGACAGCGACCCTCAACAATCTCGGCGAGCTCCGCCGTGCGCAGGGACGGCTTCCGGAGGCCGAGCAATTGGCCCGACGGACTTTGGCTATCAGGGAGAAGGCGCTCGGACCTGATCATCCCGATGTCGCCGCGAGCCTCAACAATCTGGCCCTGGTGTTCTCGCGCGAGGGCCGGGACGCCGAGGCCGAGGGGCTGCTGACCCGCGCACTCGCCATTCAGGAGAAGGCCGTCGGGATAGCGCATCCGAACGTGGCGACGGCATTGAACAACCTTGCGGAGGCCTGGGCCCATCTCGATCGCAAGCAGGAGGCGGAGCAGCTGTTCCGCAAGTCGCTGGCGATCCGTGAGAAGGCGCTCGGGCCGGCACATCTGGATGTCGCGATCGCGCTTGACAATCTGGTGACGCTGATGAGCGAGGCCGATCGTTACGCCGAGGCCGAACCGTTCGCGCGCCGGTCGCTTGCGATACGCGAGGCCGCGCTCGGGGGGTCTCACCCGCTGATCGCCAACAGTCTCAACAATCTGGCCGTCATTCTGGACAGCACCGGCCGGCCGCAGGAGGCCGAGCCGCTGCTGAAGCGCGCGCTGGATATCCGCCTGCGCGCTCTCGGCGAGCAGCATCCGGATGTTGCCAACAGCTTCGCCAATCTCGGCGCCCATCATATCGATTTGAAGGATTGGCAGCAGGCCCGCGACGCGTTCGCGCGCGCGGTCGCGATCCAGAACGGCCGCCGCGCCGCCGAGCAGGAGAGCCGCGGCGATGTGAAGGTCCATGAAGAGACCAATCCCTATCCCGGACTGATCGTAGCCGCCTATAACCTCGCGAGCGCCAATGCGGGGCAGGCCGGCGCCTTGCGATCGCAGGCGTTCGAAGCGGCGCAATGGATCGGTGACGAGCAGGCTGCGCGGGCGATTGCCGGCATGTCGGCCCGCATCGCCGATGGCAGCGGGGATCTCGCCGCGCGCGTCCGCGAGCGGCAGGATCTCGGCGCGCAAGCTGTCGCGACCGACAAGATGCTCGTGGCGGCGATCTCGCAGGCGGATGCTGCGCGCAACCCGGCGGCGGAGCAGGCGCTTCGTGCCCGAGCCTCGGCCATCTCAGGTCAAATCCGGGAACTGGATCGCTCAATCGCTGCGCAGTTTCCGGACTATGCAGCGCTCGTAACGAAGGCGCCGATTGCGATCGAGGATGCCCAGAAGCAGCTTCGTCCCAACGAGGCGATGTTGCTGTTCACGACGACGTCACGCGCCACCTTCGTCTGGACCGTGACGCGCTCGGACGTGCGCTGGCATTCGGCGGATCTCGGCGAAAAGCAACTCGCTGAGGCCGTCGGTGCCTTGCGCTGCGGTCTGGATACGGATGCATGGCTGGACAAGGCGACCACATGTCCGCAGAAGCTCGGCCGCAAGGCCCCGCTTGGGGCGGACGAGCCATTGCCGTTCAACCAGGAGCGCGCCTTTGCGCTCTACCAGGCGCTGCTCGGGCCTGTCGCTCGCGACATCGATGGCAAAGAGCTGATCCTGGTGCCGTCGGGGCCGCTGGCGACGCTGCCCTTTCAGGTCTTGCTGACCGAGAAGCCGGCTGCCGGCCAGGACCTCGCGAAGGCGCCCTGGCTGGTCCAGCGATTTGCCACCACAGTGCTGCCTTCAGTCTCCAGCCTCAAGGCATTGCGGCAGGTCGCACGCAAGAGCGCGGCGTCGAAACCGTTTCTCGGCATCGGCAATCCCGTGCTCGACGGCGATGGCCGCAGCGATGTCGCGATGGCGCGTGCCAAGCTGGCGCGCCAGATTCAGACCTGCGCCGTCCTCCCGACGCAGGCGACCCAGGTCGCACAACGGAGCTTGCGCGCCGTGGACGCGCTGTCGGGCGGCACCGCGGACATCGTGCAGCTCAGGCGGCAGATGCCGCTGCCGGAAACTGCGCTCGAACTGTGCGCGGTGGCCAGCACCTTCGCGCCCGTCAAAGGCGACGTCGTCCTCGCTGGCGACGCCTCCGAGACCAGGATGAAGACGCTCGGCCAAAGCGGCGATCTCGCGAAGTATCGCATCCTGCATTTTGCGACGCATGGCGCGCTTGCGGGGCAGGTGCGCGGCTCGATCGAGCCAGGACTTATCCTCAGCCCGCCAGCGGCGCCGACGTCCACCGATGACGGCTATCTCTCGTCGTCGGAGATATCCGGCCTCAAGCTCGATGCCGATTGGGTGATCCTGTCGGCCTGCAACACTGCTGGCGGGCAGGGCGCCAATTCGGAGGCCTTCTCCGGTCTTGCGCGGGCCTTCTTCTATGCTGGCACGCGCGCGCTGCTGGTGTCGCACTGGGCGGTGAACTCCGACGCCGCGGTCGCCATCACCACCGGCACGATCGACGCCATGAAGACGCATCCCGATATCGGCCGAGTAGAGGCGCTGCGTCGCTCGATCTCGGCACTGATCACCAAGGGCGGCGAGAGCGCGCAGCCCGCAACTTGGGCGCCCTTCGTGCTGGTGGGGGCCGGCGCCATCTAGCGGTTCAGCGCGCCGCCGCGCCCTGAACCGGCTGGTTGCGGGGATGAGTGAAGCGGCGCTCGCGGCCGTTAATCAACCACCGCTTGCTCTTCCTGCACGACGAGCCCATGCTTGTCAGGTCGCTGGGCCCATCCGACAGGTCCAGTAGACCGCGTCATCGCGGCTTCCGCGGGGTCTTGACCCATGAACTGCTCTTGCTGCGGTTCCGAGGTTCAGAGCGGCTTTGCCTTCTGCCCGAAGTGCGGCACGAAGCAGCCGAACGCGTGCCCCGGCTGCGGCTATGCATGCGCTCCGGATTTCACGTATTGCCCGAAATGCGGCGCCCTCGTCAGTGAACCCCCCAAAGCCGGGGGACAGGCGCAGCCGGGCCGGTCGACAGCGCCGGTCAGAGCGTCGTCACCGCCGCTGGCGCCGGCGGTCGACCCTCACCAGGCTTTTCGACCGCAGCCAGACAGGATGGACAACGAAGCCAACCGCCGCACCATTACCGTGCTGTTTGCCGATCTCAGCGGCTTCACCGCGATGAGCGAGCGCCTCGACCCCGAGGTCATGCAGGCCCTTCAGAACGAATTGTTCGAGGAGCTGACGGAAGCGGTGCAAGGCTTTGGCGGCTTCGTGGACAAATTCATTGGCGATGCGCTGCTGGCGCTGTTCGGCGCGCCAGCAGCGCACGAGGACGATCCGGAGCGGGCGGTCCGTGCTGCACTCGACATGATCAAGCGGACGGAGCAGCTCAGCGAGCGCGCGAAGGTCTATGCCGGCGCACCGCTGCTGCTCCACATCGGCATCAATACCGGGCACGTGGTTGCGGGCGGACTGGGTGTGGGCGTTGCCAAGTCCTATTCGGTAACCGGCGACACGGTGAATACCGCGCAGCGATTGCAGTCGATGGCGCCGCCGGACGAAGTGCTGGTCGGGCCCTTGACCTACCGCCTGACCCGGCATGCGTTCTCGTATGAATCGCTCGGCGAGGTCTCGCTCAAGGGCAAGATGGGCAGTGTCCTGGTCCATCGTCTCAAGGGACCGCTCGACACGCCGCGTGCGGCGCGAGGCCTCGACACGCTGGGCCTCAGTGCGCCGCTGATCGGCCGCGACGTCGAGCTTGCCCGCATGATCGGCAGTCTCGATCGCGCGTGCGGCGGTGCGGCGCAACTGGTGCGGCTGGTCGGCGAAGCGGGCATCGGCAAAACGCGCCTGGTGAACGAATTCGTCGCCCGCATCCGCGATGAGGAGCGCTTCGCAGGTGTGGCGATCCGGCAGGCCGCCTGCTCGCCCCTCGGCGAACAATCCTACGGCACGCTCGCCGCGGTGCTGCGCAGCGCCTATGGCATCGCGCAGAAGGCCAGCGCCGCGGCGGCTGAGGCCAGGCTGGCTGAGGCCCTGTCGGAGCTTGGCCTTCCGGCCGAAGAGGCAGAGCGGCTGATGCCGCTCTATGTCCATGTCCTTGGCCTCGGCGGCCCGGACGCCGCATTGCAGCACGTCGAGCCCGAACAGCTCCGGCGGCAGATATTCTTTGCGATCCGGACCGTCTTCGAACGGCGCCTGGCCTTGTCACCGCTTCTGATCATCGTCGAGGATCTGCACTGGGCCGATGCCGTCTCCCTCGAGGCGCTGCGGTTCCTGATGGACCGGCTGGAGCGCACGCGGTTGATGCTGTTGTTTACGCATCGGCCAATGCTGGAGCTGGATCAGTTCGGTTCGGGCCGGATCAGCCACACGACCCTTCGATTGCTTCCGCTCGGTGACGCCGACGGACAGAACCTGCTGGCGGCTTATTTCAGTCACGGTTGGCGCGAGCCGCCGGGAAATCTGTTCAGTCGAATCCTGGAGCGCGCGAGCGGCAATCCGCTTTTCCTCGAGGAAATCATCCGCGGTCTCATCGAGGCCGGCGCCTTGGAGCGTGACGGCCCGCAGTGGCGGATAAAGTCGGATGAGGCCGCCGCCGACATCCCGGCAAGCATTCAGGCGCTGTTGCTGGCGCGGCTGGACCGGCTGCCGCATGAGGTGCGCCGGCTGGCCCAGGAGGCCGCGGTGATCGGCCCGCGCTTCGACGCGGCTCTGCTCGGTGCGACGGCAACCGGGCCGGCAAAGGTCGAAGTGGGCCTCGAACTTCTGTGCGACGCCGAGATTGTCGAGGAGGTTGCGGGCGCAAACTCGATCTCGCTGCGATCCTACCGTTTCACGCAGACCATGCTGCAGGACGTGATCTATCAAAACCTGCTCTTGCAGCGGCGGATCGAGCTCCATGGACGGATTGGTGCCGCGCTGGAGCGGCTCTATGGCAGCGAGCCCGAACGGCTCGAGGACCTCATCCTGCTGGGCCATCATTTCAGCCTGAGCGCGCACAAGTCGAAAGGCGCCCGCCATCTGCGCGCGGCCGGCGATCGCGCACGCGCGACCTATGCCAATGACGATGCCATCCGTCTCTATCAGCAGGCCCTCGCCATGTTGTTGACCGGCGGCGAATGCGTGCCGGAGCGCCTGCTTCTGTACGAGCGGATCGCGGACCTCTGCGCCGCGGCGGGCCGCCGCAACACGGCCGAGGAGCACTACCAGAGCGCGCTGGAGGGGCATCGCGCCACAAAGGACCGCATTGGCGAAGCGCGAATCCTTCGCAAGCTTGGCAGGTTGTTGTGGGACGCCGGCAAGCGGATCAACGCAGAGAGGCATTACGCCGAGGCGGCTGACCTGCTTGGAGGGACCGATGCGCCGATCGAACGGGCGCACCTCTTGCAGGAGCGCGGCCGTCTCGCGTTTCGCATGGGCGATCACGTGGCCGCCGCGACATGGGCGGACGAGGCCCTTGGCTACGCCCGATCCGTCCCGGCGGACGCGGACGAGCAGGCCCGACTCGAGGCGGCGCGCGCCATTGCCGAGGCTCTCAATACCAAGGCGGTTGCACTGGCGCGGCTTGGACGACACCAGGATGCGGTGCGCGAAGTGGAGCAAAGTGTCGCGGCGGCCGAGGCCGCCGGCCTTCTCAATGTGGCCTGCCGCGGCTACACCAATCTCAGCGTGCTCTACACGATTGTCGACCCGGCGCAAGCCATTGATGTATGTCGGCGCGGACTGGATGTCGCGCATCGTATTGGCGATCTCGGGTTCCAGGCGCGTCTTCTCGCCAATTTCGCCGTTGCCTGTTGCACCTTCACGGACAAATGCACCGAGGAAGGGGTGCCGGCTGCCGAAAAGGCAATCGAGATCGACCGTGCGCTCGATCAGCGCGAGCATCTCCCCGTGCCCCTGATCGTGCTCGGGCAAATCCATCAATGCCATTTCCGGCCCGATCAGGCCGCCCGCTGCTACAATGAGGCGATCAAGGTCGCGAGCGAAACCGGCGAGCCGCAGCAGCTTTTTCCGTGCTATGATGGTCTCGCGACGCTGAACCTTGATCGCGGCGACATGCCTGAGGCCGAGCGGTATTTCGCGCTGGCCGATGACGTCTGCACCAGGCACGGGCTTGATCCCGCCGGACTGATTGTACTGCCATTTCTTGACTAGGTCATGTGAAGGAGTTCAACCATGCCAGAACGTCATGTCGATGGACCGCTGCAACCGGGTGATCGCGCACCGAACATCGTGCTGGATGCCATCACCCGCGAAGGGAAGATCGCGCTCGATGATTTTCGCGGGCAAAGTCCGATATTGGTCGGCCTGTTTCGAGGCCTGCACTGCCCGTTCTGCCGCCGCCATATCGCGGCCCAGGCGCAGCTTGACGCGGCCCTGCGCGACAAGGGCGTTGAAAGTCTGACGGTCGTCAATACGCCGATCGAGCGCGCTCGGCTCTACTTCCGTTATCACCCGTTGCCCAATCTGCTTGCCGCGTCCGATCCCGAGCGGGTCTCGCACCGCGCGTTCGGCCTGCCCAATCTCGAGTTCACCGAGAAGGAAACCGAGTGGCCGCGCAAGGTGGGCATGGATGTGGTCATGGGCATGCAAGTTGACATTCCCGGAGAATTGCCCGGGCCGATGAATCGTTTGGCAGCCGCCGAGCAGCTCAACAACAAGGATGGCTACGAGATGATGGAGGCCGATCAGCGCATGGCTGCAACCGGCCAGGGCCAGCTATTCGGCCAGTTCCTGCTCGATCGGGAAGGGGTCGTGCGCTGGGCCTTTACAGAAGTTCCGGAAGGCGGCCAGCGCATGTTCGGGATGCCGAGCCCGGGTGAGTTGATGTCGGCGGCTTCGCAGGTGGCGGGCTAGACATCGTCGCGCGGTTGGCGTGGTGCTCTCGACCGCAGCAGGCACGAGCCGGTGCGCTCGAGGTGGTGCCGCCGTTTTCGCGCCCACGCCTGCGCGTGACGAACGATTAATCCGAGCGCACTTAATCCGAGCGCACAATGACCGACATTCAGGAAAGGCTCCTCGAAAGCAAGATGACCGAGATCGAGCGGGCCCGATCCTGGAGCCCCCGCGTGATCTCCAAATTCGAAACGCTCATCAGGAGCGGTGACGATCTATCGCTCTACCGCGTCAATCCGCTGGCATTCGCGCGCGACCGCGCCATTGCAGAGCCGGAAAGCATTGACCTGTTTCTCTATGCGACGAGAAGCGGGCTATTCGAGATGAGCTGGGATGTTGTTTGTCCCCAATCCGGGATGGTGCTCGATAGCTTCGGCGCCTTGCGCACGCTCAAGACCCACTATGTTTGTGGTTTGTGCGACGTCACTGGCGAAACCGATCTCGACGACTTCATAGAGGTCACGTTTACGGTGTCGCCCCAGCTTCGGCGGCTTCCGTTTCACGATCCTGCCTCCCTCTCGGTCGAGGATTTCCATTGGAAGCTTCGATTTCTGAATGACGCGCGGATACCTGGCCAACAAATCCGATTTCTCGACTATTTGCATGCGTTCGTTCGCGGCCTTTCGTTCTTGCCGCCAGGCTCCGCCACGACCATTCGTTGCGAACTCGGTCCCGGCGCTCTGGCGGGGGTCAATATTCAAACCCAGGCTGCGTTCGCCGTTGCGGTGGCCGGCGAGC
>NZ_AJQF01000252.1:0-5478 GCF_000261705.1 Bradyrhizobium genomosp. III
GCGAGTTGGATACGATGGGCAGCGCTTTTCCCCCTCGCTGGCCGCCGTGCCGCCCGGCCCCGTCATTGTCGAGGCGGAGAACCGCGGATCCACGCGAGGCTCCCTGCTCCTGATCAACTGGCCGCCTGAGGTTTTGGCTCAAGCGATCAAGCCGCCGCTTGATTTTGAGCCCTACATGTCCGGCGGGATGTTGCTCGCGAGACAGACGTTTCGCCGCCTGTTCCGGTCAGAACGCGTGGACGAAAGGGAGGGCCTGGGAATCCGGCAGGTGACCCTGCTGTTCACGGATCTCAAAGGTTCGACCGCCATGTACGAACGGCTCGGCGATCTCAATGCCTATGCGCTGGTCCGCGAACATTTTGCTTTGCTCGGTGCGACCGTTCAGGAACATTCCGGTGCCATCGTCAAGACGATCGGCGATGCAGTCATGGCGGTCTTCTCTCGCCCGACAGACGCGATCTCGGCGGCGCTCCACATATTGGGGGAAATCGAACGCTACAATTCCGACCACGGCGATCCGAGCATCATCCTGAAGATTGGAGCCCATTGCGGCCCCTCCATCGCCGTGACCCTGAACGACAATCTGGATTATTTCGGCCAGACCGTAAATGTTGCCGCGCGTGTCCAGTCGCTGGCGGATGCGGGCGAGATTTGTATCTCGGAGGCGCTGTATTCGGCGCCGGGAGTGAGCGATCTCCTTTCCGGGCATGCAATCGCGGTGTTTGAAGCTCCTCTTCGCGGCGTTGAAGGAAATGCCTGCGTGTATCGTGTCGTGCCCGGGTAGGACCCTTACCTCCCTTGCCGGGGCAGCTTCTCCGCGAGCGCGGCTGCCATCGCCGAGATCAGAGGCCGCATGAAATAGGCTTCATCGGCCGGCGAGACGTCCGTGCGCAGTCCATGGGCAGCAAGCTCACCCGAAACCGCCGGGCCCACCGACGCAATCAGCGTCCGGTCGAAGCCGGCGCGCAGCTTCGCCTCGCTGCCATGCGCCTTGGCGGCCTCGATCAGGCGGCGGACCTGGCCGAGATTGGTGAGCGCGACGGCATCGATCCGCCCCGCGGCCATGTCGTCGATGGCGGTGACGATGTTGGCATCCGCTGCCTTGGAATCGTAGGCATAGGGCAGCACGGCATCGACCTCGGCGCCTTGCGCGGCAAGGGCGCCGATCAGCGCGCCATGGTCCTTGTCGGGATAGAGCTGAAGGCCAAGGCGCCGGCCCTTCAGGTCGAGCTTGCCCAGCATCTCCATCACGCCCTCGGTGGTCGGCTTGCCCGTGGTCTGCTGCGCTTCGAGGCCGACCTCGCGCAGCGCCTTGCCGGGCTTCGGGCCGCGGGTGAATTTTCGCGATCCGGCGAGGGCTGCGACAAACGCGCCGTCGAGCCCACGCGCCCGCGCGAGCTTCATGATCCGCCGAAGGCCTTCGCCGGTCATCAGCACAAGGTCGTCAAGGGGCTTGTCGGTGGCGCGGCGGATCCAGGCCTCGACCGGAGCAGGGTCCGGTGCATCCTGGATGGTAAACATCGGGCATTGCACGACCTCGGCGCCTTGCTCGCCCAGAAGCTTCGAGAACTGCGCCTCCTCGCGCGTTTCCAGGATCAGGATGCGGTAGCCGTTCAAGCGTTCGGCCATGGGCGTACTCCGGGCAGTTAAAGCAGTCGTCCGTTCATCCTGACTCCGCGCTTCAGGTCGAAGCAAGTCTTGGGATTGGCGCAAGGGGACGTCGGTGATAGAGCAGGGCGCAAATCGCGGGTCGTTCCGCATCATTTGCCCAAACCTTCATCAAGAGCCAAGCCTGTTCATCAACATGCCCGATCATCAATATGTCCTGACCCTGTCCTGTCCGGATCGTCCCGGCATCGTCTCGGCGGTGTCGACGTTTCTCGCCCACAACGGACAGAACATTCTCGATGCTCAGCAGTTCGACGACATCGAGACCAAGCAGTTCTTCATGCGCGTGGTGTTCACCGCGGCCGATCTCGCCGTGGAACTGTCGGCGCTGCAGACCGGCTTTGCCGCGATCGCCGAGCGTTTCGGCATGGACTGGCAGATGCGCGATCGGGCCGCGCATCGCAAGGTGATGCTGCTGGTGTCGAAGTCGGACCACTGCCTGGTCGACATCCTCTATCGCTGGCGCACCGGCGAACTGCCGATGACGCTTGCCGCCATCGTCTCCAACCATCCGCGCGAGGTCTATGGCGGGCTCGATTTCGGCGGCATTCCGTTCCACCATCTGCCGGTGACCAAGGAGACCAAGCGCGAGCAGGAGGCACAGATCCTCGACCTCGTCGCCAAGACCAGGACCGATCTGGTCGTGCTCGCCCGCTACATGCAGATCCTGTCGGACGATCTGTCGGCGCAGCTTTCGGGGCGCTGCATCAACATCCATCACTCGTTCCTGCCGGGCTTCAAGGGCGCAAAGCCCTATCACCAGGCCCATGAGCGCGGCGTCAAGCTGATCGGCGCCACCGCGCATTACGTCACGCGCGATCTCGACGAAGGTCCGATCATCGACCAGGACGTCGAGCGCATCAGCCATCGCGACACGCCTGAGGATCTCGTTCGCAAGGGCCGCGATATCGAGCGTCGCGTGCTGGCCCGCGCGATCCGCTACCACCTCGACGACCGCGTCATTCTCAACGGCCGCAAGACCGTGGTGTTTGTGGATTAGCGAATAGTGAGTGGCGAGTAGCGAATAGAAGGGGTGGCCATGTTCGCCACTCCCTATTCGCCATTCGCTCCCTTAGCGCACCGCGCCAGCCGGCGCGGTCCCGGTCGCGCCCTTCTGCGCCTGCTCTTCCTTCTCGCGATCCGCCGCCGGCAGCAGCCGCTTGCGTTCGCGCTCCTTCATGTAGGCGTCGTATTGCGGCGTGCCCGCTCGCGGCGGGGCATCGGCCGGCAGCCCGCCGGCCCATTGCGGGATTGAGTCGCCCATGCCGGCGGAGAGTCTTTCGTTGACGGTGCCGCAGCCGGCAAGGTTGGAAGCCAGCAAGGCAACGACGGCAGCGATTGAAGGCAAACGGATACGCATGAGCATCTTCTGGGTCGAGCTGGACCGGGCGCGGATGACCGGCGCCCGATGGGCGCCAGGGGCGCACTCTAGTCCTCAACAAGTAAAATTGGCCTATTCGACGACGGATTTGCTTGTATACATAATGGTAAAATAATACGCAATTTTAGGCATTGATTGGGTCTATCTAGGTGATACGGTATACAGTCCGTATTTTCGGCGGGGGAAATCGGAGTTGGGAATTTCGATCTCGTCGTCCGGCGAATGTTCGAATTCTGCAAAGCGGAGGCGGATTTCTCCAGCCACGTCGCCGCCGGGGCGCTCTTACCGTGCAGTATCAACCCGGAGGGACCCGGCCCGCAAAGCGAAAGGCTTTCTTGTTGACAGGGCCATTTTATTTGTACAATCGTACAAATATCTCCTCCGCCGTCGATCCGATCGCGCGGCTTGCGCCGAATGGTCGCCCAACGTCCGATTGACAACGGGGTTGCAGAGGACGCCATGTGGCCGCGCGGCATGGCTTGTCCGTAGGTTAGAGCGCGGCAAGGACCGGGTACTCGGTCTGGCGCACAACAGGTCAGGAATGAAGGGGAGGGACATCTGATGTTCGAACGCAGAATTTTTTCACGCACTGTAGCAGCAGCCGCCATCGCGGGCGTTGCAGGCCTTGCGTCTGCCAAGGCCGAGGACACCGTCAAGGTCGGCCTGATCCTGCCGATGACCGGCGGCCAGGCTTCGACCGGCAAGCAGATCGAGAACGCGATCAAGCTCTACATGCAGCAGAAGGGCGACACCGTCGCCGGCAAGAAGATCGAGATCATCCTCAAGGACGACGCCGCGATCCCGGACAAGACCAAGACCGCCGCGCAGGAGCTGATCGTCAACGACAAGGTCAACTTCATCGCCGGCTTCGGCGTGACGCCGGCCGCGCTGGCTGCCGCGCCGCTGGCGACGCAAGCCAAGATCCCGGAAGTCGTGATGGCGGCCGGCACCTCCATCATCACCGAGCGCTCGCCCTATATCGTGCGCACCAGCTTCACGCTGGCGCAGTCCTCGACCATCATCGGCGACTGGGCGGTGAAGAACGGCATCAAGAAGGTGGCGACGCTCACCTCCGACTACGCGCCGGGCAATGACGCGCTCAACTTCTTCAAGCAGAATTTCACCGCAGGCGGGGGCGAGGTGGTCGAAGAAGTCAAGACGCCGCTGCAAAACCCGGACTTCGCGCCGTTTCTGCAGCGCATGAAGGACGCCAAGCCGGACGCGATCTTCGTGTTCGTGCCGGCCGGCCAGGGTGGCAACTTCATGAAGCAGTATGCCGAGCGCGGCCTCGACAAGGCCGGCATCAAGGTGATCGGGCCGGGCGACGTCACCGACGACGACCTGCTCAACAACATGGGCGACGCCGTGCTCGGCACGGTCACCGCGCATCTCTACTCCGCGGCGCACCCCTCGCAGATGAACAAGGATTTCGTCGCAGCCTACAAGAAGGCGTTCGGCAATCGTCCGGGCTTCATGGCGGTGAGCGGGTATGACGGCATCCACCTGATTTACGAGGCGCTCAAGAAGACGAATGGCGACACCGACGGCACCAAGCTGGTCGAGGCCATGAAGGGCCAGAAGTGGGAGAGCCCGCGCGGCCCGATCTCGATCGACCCCGAGACCCGCGACATCGTCCAGAACATCTACATCCGCAAGGTCGAGAAGGTCGACGGCGAGCTCTACAACGTCGAGTTCGCGACCTTCGAGGCCGTCAAGGATCTCGGCAAGACCAAGAAGTGACCCGCGAAAGCGGGGCATCCCGGGGCGCGCATTAGCGCGAACCCGGGATATCATGCTCCTTGCTCCGCGTCATGCCCGGGCTTGCCCCGGGCATCCACGCGAAGCCAGGAAAACAAAGTCCGGACAAGAACGTGGATGGCCGGGACAAGCCCGGCCATGACGATAACTCTAAGCTGAGACGATGACCTCTATCCTCACCAACCTGTTCGATGGCGTTGCCTACGGCATGCTGCTGTTTGTGCTCGCGTGCGGGCTTGCGGTCACGCTTGGATTGATGAACTTCGTCAATCTCGCCCATGGCGCCTTCGCCATGGCCGGCGGCTATGTCTGCATGGTGCTGGTCAACCGGATGGGCTGGCCGTTCTTCGCAGCGCTCCCGCTCGCTTTCGTCTCCTCTGCCGCGATCGGCATCGCGCTCGAACGGACGCTGTACCGCCACCTCTATACGCGCAGCCATCTCGATCAGGTGCTGTTCACCATCGGCCTGACCTTCATGTCGGTTGCTGCCGTCGACTATATCCAGGGCTCCTCGCGCGTCTTCATCAACCTGCCGGCGGCACTTCAGGGGCAGTTCGACCTGTTCGGCGTCGGCATCGGCCGCTACCGGCTGATGATCATCGTGATCTGCGGCCTGCTCACCATCGCGCTGCAGATGGTGCTGGCCAAGACCCGCTTCGGCAGCCGCCTGC
>NZ_AJQF01000253.1:0-17967 GCF_000261705.1 Bradyrhizobium genomosp. III
GCCGCAAGCGGCCTCGGCATCAACGTGCCGCAGGTGTTCGCCTTCACCTTTGCCTTTGGCTGCGGGCTTGCCGGCCTCGGCGGCGCACTGAGCGCTGAGATCCTTGGCCTCGATCCGTATTTCCCGCTGAAGTTCATGATCTACTTCCTGATCGTGGTCACCGTCGGCGGCTCGTCCTCGATCACCGGCCCGTTCCTCGCCTCGCTCCTGCTCGGTATCGGCGACGTCGCCGGCAAATATTACGTGCCGAAGATGGGCCCCTTCGTGATCTACACCATGATGATCGTGATCCTGATCTGGCGTCCGAACGGCCTGTTCGGCCGCACGGCCGCGCGTTGAGTTCGCCGATGAGTGCTTCCTCCGACGTCGGTCATCACGCCCAGCGCCAGGCGCGCTGGCACTACGGCGAAGTCGCCTTCTGGCTGATCGTGCTGGCCTGCGGCTTTGCATTTCCCACGCGCTATCTGATCATGACCGACATCCTGCGGCTGGCGCTGTTTGCGATGTCGCTGGATCTCATCCTCGGCTATGCCGGCATCGTCTCGCTCGGGCATGCTGCCTTCTTCGGCGTCGGCGCTTATGCCGCGGGGCTTCTCGCGCTTCATGGTATCGTGAACGAGCCCGTGTTGGCGCTGATCGTCGCTGGCCTGGCCGCGATGGTGCTCGGCTTTGCCACCAGTTTCCTGGTGATCCGCGGCGTCGATCTGACGCGCCTGATGGTGACACTCGGCATCGCGCTGCTGCTGGAAGCGCTCGCCGAGCGCTTCTCCAACATCACCGGCGGTACCGACGGCCTGCAGGGCATCGAGATGCAGCCGATCTTCGGCCAGATTCCCTTCGATATGTTCGGCAAGGCCGGTTTCTTCTATTCGCTGGCTGTCCTGTTCCTGCTCTTCCTGTTCGCCCGCCGCGTGGTGCATTCGCCGTTCGGCCTGTCGCTGCGCGCGATCAAGAACAATCCGCTGCGCGCCGCCGCGATCGGCATTCCCGTCAACCGCCGCCTCATCGCGATCTACACGCTCGCGGCGTTCTATGCCGGCGTCGCGGGCGCGCTGTTCACCCAGACCACGGCGATCGCCTCGCTCGACGTGTTTGCCTTCGAACGCTCCGCCGATCTGATGCTGGTGCTCGTCATCGGCGGCACCGGTTACCTCTACGGCGGACTGGTTGGCGCGGTGATCTTCCGCATGCTCCAGGAAGTGTTCTCCACCATCACCCCGCAGTACTGGCAATTCTGGATCGGTCTCGTGCTGGTCGTGATCGTGCTGGTCGGCCGTCAGCGCCTGCACCGCTGGGTGCTGTACGTACCCAATCTGGTCATCAGGCAGATTGCGGGACGCAAGGCCGTCGTCGCCGTGCCGGAGAGCGACGCATGACCATCGTGCTCGAAACCCAAAATCTCGAAAAGCAGTTCGGCGGCCTGCGCGTCACCCGCGACCTGTCCTTGAAGATCGAGCAGGGCGCTCGCCACGCGCTGATTGGCCCGAACGGCGCCGGCAAGACCACGGTCATCAACCAGCTCACCGGCGTGCTCAAGCCGAATTCGGGCCGCATCCTGCTCGAAGGCCAGGACATCACCGATCTTCCCGTGCACAAGCGTGTGCTGCGCGGCCTGTCGCGCACCTTCCAGATCAACCAGCTCTATCCTGACCTGACGCCGCTCGAGACCATTGGCCTTGCCGTTTCCGAGCGGCTCGGGCATGGCGGCGACTGGTGGCGGCGGATGGGCACGCGCAGCGACGTCAACGGCGAGATCGCCGATCTGCTCACGCGCTTCCACCTGCTCGACGTCATGAACGAACAGACCGTGACGCTGCCCTACGGCAAGCAGCGCCTGCTCGAGATCGCGGTCGCGATCGCCGCCAAGCCGCGTGTGCTGCTGCTCGATGAGCCCGCCGCCGGCGTGCCCGAGAGCGAGCGCCACGACATTCTCGCGGTCGTCGGCAGCCTGCCGCGCGACGTCACCGTGCTGTTGATCGAGCACGACATGGACCTCGTGTTCTCCTTCGCCGACCGCATCTCCGTGCTGGTTTCGGGCGCGCTGCTCACCGAGGGCCCGCCCGAGCAGGTCGCGCGCGATCCGCAGGTCAAGGCCGTCTATCTCGGCGAGGAGGCGGTCAATGTCTGACCTGCTCGCGATCGATTCGTTGCGCGCCGGTTATGGCGAGGCGGTGGTGCTGCCCAACATGTCCCTGCGCCTCGCCGAGGGCCAGGTGCTGGCGCTGCTGGGCCGCAACGGCACCGGCAAGACCACGCTGATCAATTCGATCGTCGGCGTCACCCGCCGCTTCTCAGGCAGCGTGGCGCTCGCCGGCACCGATGTCACTTCGCTCCGGCCTGACCAGCGGGCGCGCGCCGGCATCGGCTGGGTGCCGCAGGAGCGCAACATCTTTCGCTCGCTCACTGTGGAAGAGAACATGACCGCGGTGGCGCAGCCCGGTCCCTGGTCGGTCGAGAAGGTCTACGAGATGTTCCCGCGGCTGAAGGAGCGACGGAGCAATTTCGGCAACCAGCTCTCCGGCGGCGAGCAGCAGATGCTGGCGATCGGCCGCGCGCTCACCCTCAATCCGAAAGTGCTGTTGCTGGACGAGCCGACAGAGGGCCTTGCCCCCATCATTGTCGAGGAGCTCTTGAAGGCGATTGGCAGCATCACGCGGGCAGGCGGCATCTGCTCGATCATCGTCGAACAGAATGCCCAAAAGATTCTGGGGCTGGCCGACCGCGTTGTGATATTGGAGCGCGGGACGATCGTCCACGATGCTCCGAGCGCCGCGCTGAAAACCGACCCCTCGGTCCTGGAACGCCATCTCGGCGTCGCCGGGGCGGCGGCTCACTAAACTAAAATGTCCAGGGAGTAAGACATGCAGCGAACCAAAGCCCCCTTCCGCGCCGACGAGGTCGGCAGCCTCCTGCGTCCGGCCAAGATCAAGGAAGCCCGTAGCCGGCTCGAGAAGGGTGAGATCTCGGCCGACGATCTGCGCAAGATCGAGGACATGGAGATCGAGAAGGTCGTGCACAAGCAGGCCTCGATCGGGCTCAAGCTCGCGACCGACGGCGAGTTCCGCCGCTCATGGTGGCATTTCGACTTCCTGGCCAAGCTCACCGGCTGCGAGCTGTTTCATCCCGACACCGGCATCCAGTTCGCAGGCGTGCAGACCCGGCACGACGCGGTGCGGGTGATCGACAAGCTCGACTTTCCCGACGACCACCCGATGCTGGACCACTTCCGCTTCCTGAAGAAGGTCGCCGACCAGGCCCACGTCACCGCCAAGATGACGATACCTTCGCCGGCAGTGCTGCACTTCCGCGGCGGCCGCAAGTCGATTTCCAAGGACGTCTATCCCGATCTTGAGGCCTTCTACGAAGACCTCGGCAAGACCTACCGGAAAGCCGTCAAAGCGTTCTACGATGCCGGCTGCCGCTATCTCCAGTTCGACGACACCGTGTGGGCCTATCTCTGCTCGCAGGATGAACTGCAGAAGGCGCGCGAGCGCGGCGACAATCCGGACGGTCTCCAGCAGATCTATGCCCGCATCATCAACTACGCGCTGGCCGAGAAGCCCGCCGACATGGTGGTGACGACGCATGTCTGCCGTGGCAATTTCCGTTCGACCTGGATTTCTTCGGGCGGCTATGAGCCGGTTGCCGAGACCATGCTCGCCGGCACCAATTACGACGGCTATTTCCTCGAATATGACAGCGACCGCGCCGGCGGCTTCGAGCCGCTGCGCTTCCTGCCCAAGGGCAACAAGGTCGTCGTGGTCGGCGTCATCACCTCGAAGTTCGGAGAGCTCGAGAAGAAGGACGACATCAAGCGCCGTCTGGAAGAAGCCGCCAAGTTCGCCCCGCTGGAGCAACTAGCGCTGTCGCCGCAATGCGGCTTTGCCTCGACGGAAGAGGGCAACGTCCTCTCCGAGGAAGAGCAGTGGGCGAAGCTGAGCCTTGCGGTCGAGATCGCGAAGGAAGTGTGGGGCAACTGACGGGCAGCGCTCGCCTCGCTCCTGTCCCGGACGCGCTGCAACGCGCTTAGCGTTGCGGTGCAGAGCCGGGACCCAGAAAGCAACGAGCTGCCCCCGCGGGAAAATGGGCCCCGGTTCTGCAGCGCACCGCTGAACTGGACGATGCTACGCATCGCCAGGAAAGCGCTGCGCTGCGTCCGGGGCACGAGACCATCTCACTTCTCCGCCAGATAGACCTCGCCCAGCAGCGACGAGTTCGACCACGGCACCTGCTTGTTCTTGGTGCTCGAAACCACCTCCGCCCGCACCCGCGTCAGCATCTGCTGTACCTCCAACCCCGGGGTGCCGAGATGGCGAGACAACGCGGCAGAGAACGGCGAATTCGCGCCTTCGCCGTCGAGCGCGACCTGGCCCGGCGCGGTCGCGAATGCGATCAGCGTGCCGGCCCCTAACGTCGCGCCGCTGCCGAGGCTCGTCGGTGCAGCGAGACCCGAAGCGCCCTCGATGCCGCGACTGCTGCCGGCGGATGCGACCTGCTGCGCCATGGGATTGTTGCGGCAGGCATCGAAGATCAGGATGTTGGTGCGAACCTGGTCGTCGAGGCCGGCCATGATCGTGTCCATGTCGATCATCGCTTCTGTCATGCCCGTGCCCGGCTTGAGTTCGACGTCGACGGGAATGAGGTAGTTGCGGCCGTCGACCTGCACGCCATGGCCGGCATAATAGACCACCGCCACCTGCGCCCGTGCGGCCTCGCGCAGGAAGTCGCGCGTCATCTTCTGCATCGCGGCACGGTCGAGATCGACGCCCTCCGATACGGTGAAGCCGATCTCGCGCAGGCTCTTTGCGACCGCACGGGCATCGCTGGACGGGTTGGGTAGTGCCTTGACGTGTTGATAGGCGCCGTTGCCGATAATCAGCGCCATGCGCTTGCCGCGGCCGCTCGCGAGCGGAGATGGCGAGGGCGCCGGCGTCGCGGTCGCCTGCTGCTGTGACGGCGTGCCGGGCTGCTGCGCGATCGACATCGGCGCGTCGCGCGGGACCGGTGCGGGCGCTTCGGTGACGAGCGAGAGCCGCACCTTTGCGGTGGCCTGATTGGCCTTGCTGCCGGCGTCCGACGCCACGACCGCGAGCGCGGCCTTGTAGTCCTCGCGCGCGCTTGCGTAGTCACCCTTCGCTTCATAGGCCAGCGCGCGATGGGTGTAGCCGGAGATCAGCACGCTGTTCGGCGGCGTCATGATGTTGGCCGGCGGTTTGTCCCTGGCGAGCCGGATCGCCTCGCTGCCGTCGGCGATGACGCGATCGAGATCGCCCTTGGCGCGCCAGATCGCGGTGCGGTTGATCAGCGGCTGCGGCAGCGAGGGGTCTAACCGGATCGCCTGGTTGATGTCGGCGAGCGCGTCGTCGAGATCGCCGAGCGCCTGTTTCGAGATGCCGCGGTTCTGGAACGAGAACGCCGATTTCGGATCGGCCTTGATCGACATGTCGTAATCGGCAATGGCCTTGGCATAGTCGTGCTTGCCGCGCCAGGCGTTGCCGCGATTGTGGAAGATGATGCCGCTGGGCGGTCCGAGTTTCAGCGCGTCGTCGAAATCGGCGATCGCGATGTCGTACTCGCCCTTGTCGTAATAGGCCGAGCCCCTGAGATTATAGGCCGCCTGGCTCGGCTGGAGCCGGATCGCTTCGGTGGCGTCGGTGATGACTTTTGCGTAGTCGCCCTTCTTGTTCCAGCCCACCGCGCGCCAGAAATGGATCGTCGCAAGCTGCTCGCCTCGAAACACCTTCAAGGCGATGATCTTGTTGCAGGCGTCGATCATCTTGTCCGCTGGCGTCGTGTCGGTGGTGCAGAGCGGCCCAAGCTGGCTGCGCGCCTGCGCGAAGCTGGGTGCGGACCAGGGCAGGGCGGCAAGCAGAGCGGGGATCAGCAGCAGGCGGCGCACGCAGACCTCGGCGACAGGCGGATTTCGACGGTGGTTTCAGCCGTTTGGTCGCGCCGGCCTATGTCCCGGTTCACGCCCGGGCTTACCCAGGCAGCCGCAAGTCACTTCCTTGGCTGCCGGGTCCGGATCTCCATCGATCCACGCGCCATCTGCACCTCAAACCGCGACAGGAAGCTCATGCCGAGGAGGCCGTCGATGCCTGGCCCATAACTCTTGTCGTCGCTGCTCTGAACTGCGATCGGCACGTTGGTCGCCTCGAGCTTGCCCAGCGCGACCTTGTCGGCTTTGGTGAGCTTAGCCTTGATCTGCCCGTTGGCGGTGTTCAGCGTGATCTCGCTTGCGCCGCCGTCTGCAATCTTGGCCTTGCTCGCGAAGGACGACTTCACCGACACGTAGCTCGCACCGGTGTCGAGCACGAACAGCCCGCGCACGCCGTTGATCTCCGCCTTGGCGGTGACGACACCTCTCTGTCCCTGCAATGGGAAGCTCTCCTTGCGGAGCTCGTTCGATGAGACGCAATTACCCTGCCGCTCATAGTCGGCGATGATCTTCTGGGTCTTGCTGGTGTCGCGCGTGGCGGGATCGAACGCAACCCAACGGTTGATCGGCGCTGTCGCCTCGCAGAACTGCTTCAAGGCGGCGTAGGCGTTGGCCATGCGCAGGAACACGCTGCTGGACACCATCTTCTTGTCGCCGGCGAAAAGCTCAATCGTGTCGGAGTAATCGGTCAGCGCGCGGCGATAGTCGCCGGCACCATCCAGCGCCATGCCGCGCAGGTAGCGCGCGGTTTGGTCGGATGGGGCGCGCCTGACGTACTCGTCCGCCGCTTCGACGGCTTTCGGGTAGTCGGTCAGTCTTATGTAGATGCTGACTGCCTTGTTCAGTGCGGTCAGCGGCGCCCCGCAGTGCTTGACGAAATTGAAGAGTCCGTCAGCGGCCTGTCGCCGATAGCCGAGCTTGTCGAGCCACTGCGCAAGATCATCGATGCTCTTCTGGTCGCAGGGCTCGCGCTTGAGCTCTTCCAGCTTCAGCCAGACGGACGGGTCGCGCGTGGCGGCGACCGGGAGTGGCCCGATGCGCGCATAGACGGACTGGAAGACTTCGTCGGGATTGTCGGCCAGGTAGCCCGCGTGACCAGTACCTGAGAGTGCAGCGAGCAACACCACTGCAAGCCAAAACGACCTCAACATATCCAGCCCCGAACATCCCGTCCGCCATGTATACCGATAAGTGTAGGCACGGCCAGACGCACGACGGGAGTGTCCCCAATCGGCGTAGCACCGCCAATCGACAGCACGTGGAGCAATTCCAGGGTATTCTCTGAGTGGGCAGAATTTGTTAGAGAACAGTGCCCAACAGGTCTGCCCACCAAGTTCCCACCGATGAAAAACGACGAAATCCTGAGCCAGATCACGGAGTTCTGCCGCAAGGCGGACATGGCGGAATCGACGTTCGGCCGGCGGGCGGTGAACGATGGGAAGCTGGTGCATCGCCTGCGCGAGGGCAAGCGCATCACCATCGATACGCTGGACCGGATCCAGGCCTATATGGCGGCATCGATGGCCGGCGGCGTTCCGCCGCCGCGCGGGCTTCAGGTGCCGCCCGAAAAGCGCGATCCACGCGGCAATTTCCGTTTCTTCGAGAATCGCCAGAAGTACCTGCTGTTCGTCCACACCTGCAGCGAGAAGCGGGTGGTCGCCGACAGGGTCGCACTGGAGCTTTCCTCCATCCATCCGCGCCCACCGGCCTTGCGCGTGTTCGACGCCGGCGTGGGCGACGGCACGGTGCTGGCGCGGGTGCTGCGCGCGACGCATCAGCGCTACCCGCACATGCCGTTCTACGTCGCCGGCAAGGAGCTCAGCCTGGAAGACCTGCGCCTGACGCTGGAGAAGGTGCCGGACCGCATTTTCGAGCATCCCGCGTCGGTTTTCGTCTTCACCAACATGTTCTACTCGGAGGCGCCCTGGCTGACGCCGGCATCGCCGGCGGCGGCGGCTGCGACCGTCTGGCACGAGGTCCCGCTGCGGGGCGCCTCTTCAGGTGAGTTCGAGCAGCAGATCGCGGAGCTGAGACCGTTCCTGGAGCAGAACTGGCGCGCCGCGATCAGCCCACGCACGGCCATGCCGCTGTACGAACGGCCGGTCGTCCTGGTGCTCTATCGCGAGGACCACAGATTCCTGCTGGATTCGACCATTCCGCGGCCGGGCCAGACCGAGGCCAATTTCGACCTCGTCATCGCATCCCAGCCCTACCGCGCCCTGTCCTCGGTCAATTTCCGGGCAAAGCGGATCATCGCGCCTCTGGCGCGGGCGCTTCGGCCGGGAGGCCGGCTGATCGGAATCCACTCCCACGGCCAGGATCCGGGCATGGAAATGATCCAGGCGATCTGGCCAGGAGAAAATCCTTTCGCCGTGAGCCGTCATGAGCTATTGCGCGCCGTTAAGTATGAACTTGGCTCGTTGGGCCGCGACTTAAATTTTAATGCATATGCGGATAACCGCTCGATCTTCAGGTATGATATGGAAGCGCTGCCCAACGAGGTAACCGGGACGATCGGAACCTCGACAGCCTTTGCAGCGTGGAATGCGGCGGTGTATGTCGCTCAGATTGAGGACGACCGGTTGACAGAAATGACTCAAAACGGCCGCACTCTGGATGCCGCCAGGGACGTGCTGCGGAAGTACAATGGGCTCTGGTTTCTCGACGAATCCTACGTCATCTCGCGCCGGCGTGATTGACATCATCCACAGGTAAACATCGCAAACGCCCGCCGGTTTAGCGGCGGAACAAGGGGTTACTGATGCGCGCGTCCTATCTCTTCACCAGCGAGTCCGTGTCCGAGGGCCATCCGGACAAGGTGTGCGACCGGATCTCCGACGAGATCGTCGATCTGTTCTACCGCGAAGGGCCGAAGGCCGGCATCGACCCCTGGCAGATCCGCGCCGCCTGCGAAACGCTGGCGACCACCAACAAGGTGGTGATCGCCGGTGAGACCCGCGGTCCGAAGTCGGTGACCAACGAGCAGATCGAGGGCGTCGTCCGCGGTGCGATCAAGGACATCGGCTACGAGCAGGAAGGCTTCCACTGGAAGACCTGCGACATCGAGATCCTCCTGCATCCGCAGTCGGCCGACATCGCCCAGGGCGTTGATGCGCTGCAGCCGGGCGAGGTCAAGGAAGAGGGCGCGGGCGACCAGGGCATCATGTTCGGTTACGCCACCAACGAGACGCCCGATCTGATGCCGGCGCCGATCTTCTACGCCCACAAGATCCTGCGCCTGATCTCGGAAGCCCGTCACTCCGGCAAGGAGAAGGTGCTCGGTCCGGACTCCAAGAGCCAGGTCACCGTGCAGTACGAGAACGGCAAGCCCGTCGGCGTGCGCGAGATCGTGGTCTCACATCAGCACCTGGTCGAGGACATCTCGTCCAAGCAGATCCGCGACATCGTCGAGCCCTATGTGCGCGAGGCGCTGCCGAAGGACTGGATCACGCCGAAGACGATCTGGCACATCAATCCGACCGGCAAGTTCTTCATCGGCGGTCCCGATGGTGACTCCGGCCTGACTGGCCGTAAGATCATCGTCGACACCTATGGTGGCGCGGCCCCGCATGGCGGCGGCGCGTTCTCCGGCAAGGATCCGACCAAGGTCGACCGCTCCGCGGCTTATGCTGCGCGCTACGTCGCCAAGAACATCGTTGCCGCCGGCCTTGCCGACCGCTGCACGCTCCAGCTCGCCTACGCCATCGGCGTGGCGCGGCCGCTGTCGATCTACATCGACACCCACGGCACCGGTAAGGTGCCGGAGGAGCAGCTCGAGAAGGCGGCGGCGCAGGCGATGGATCTGACGCCCCGCGGCATCCGCAGCCATCTCGACCTCAATCGCCCGATCTACGCGCGCACCTCGGCCTACGGCCATTTCGGCCGCACGCCCGACAACGAGGGCGGCTTCTCCTGGGAGAAGACCGACCTCGTCGAGCAGCTCAAGCGCGCGCTCTGATTCACTTGCGTCATTCCGGGGCGCCGCAACAGCGGCGAACCCGGAATCTCGAACTGCCTGATTCCGGGTTCGCTCGTTTCGCGAGCGGGTCCGGAATGACGAGCCAAACAAACAGGAACCTCCAATGAACGCGAAGCCCGGCTTCACCGATTACATCGTCAAGGACATTTCGCTCGCCGATTTCGGCCGCAAGGAGCTCTCGCTCGCCGAGACCGAGATGCCCGGTCTGATGGCCACCCGCGAAGAGTACGGCCCGAAGCAGCCGCTGAAGGGCGCGCGCATCGCCGGCTCCTTGCACATGACGATCCAGACCGGCGTGCTGATCGAGACGCTGGCCGCCCTCGGCGCCGATATTCGCTGGGTCTCCTGCAACATCTATTCGACGCAGGACCACGCTGCGGCCGCGATCGCTGCCGCCGGCATTCCCGTCTTCGCCGTCAAGGGCGAGACGCTGACCGAGTACTGGGACTACACCGCAAAACTGTTCGACTGGCACGGCGGCGGTCACCCGAACATGATCCTCGACGACGGTGGTGACGCCACCATGTACGTCCATCTCGGTCTGCGCGCCGAGAACGGCGACGCTGCGTTCCTGGACAAGCCGGGTTCGGAAGAAGAGGAAGTCTTCTTCGCGCTGCTGAAGAAGCAGCTCAAGGAAAAGCCCAAGGGATACTTCGCCGAGATCGCCAAGAGCATCAAGGGCGTGTCCGAAGAGACCACCACGGGCGTGCATCGTCTCTATGACATGCAGAAGGCCGGCACGCTGCTGTGGCCCGCCATCAACGTCAACGACAGCGTCACCAAGTCGAAGTTCGACAATCTCTATGGCTGCCGTGAATCGCTGGTCGACGGCATCCGCCGCGGCACCGACGTGATGATGTCGGGTAAGGTTGCGATGGTCGCCGGCTTCGGCGACGTCGGCAAGGGTTCGGCCGCCTCGCTGCGCCAGGCCGGCTGCCGCGTGATGGTGTCGGAAGTCGATCCGATCTGCGCGCTGCAGGCCGCGATGGAAGGCTACGAAGTCGTGACCATGGAAGACGCAGCTCCCCGCGCCGACATCTTTGTCACCGCGACCGGCAACAAGGACATCATCACCATCGAACACATGCGCGCGATGAAGGATCGCGCCATCGTCTGCAACATCGGTCACTTCGACAACGAGATCCAGATCGCGGGTCTGCGTAACCTGAAGTGGACCAACATCAAGCCGCAGGTCGACGAGATCGAATTTCCGGACAAGCACCGCATCATCATGCTGTCGGAAGGCCGCCTCGTGAACCTCGGCAACGCGATGGGCCATCCGTCCTTCGTGATGTCGGCCTCCTTCACCAACCAGACCCTGGCGCAGATCGAGCTGTTCGCCAATAACAAGGACGGCAAGTACAAGAAGGAAGTCTACGTGCTGCCGAAGTCGCTCGACGAGAAGGTCGCGCGCCTGCACCTCGCCAAGATCGGCGTCAAGCTCACCGAGCTGCGCAAGGACCAGGCCGACTATATCGGCGTGAAGCAGGAAGGCCCGTACAAGTCGGACCACTACCGCTACTGAGGCGCAGCGCGCGTCAAGAACGCACGAAGCCCCGGAGCAATCCGGGGCTTTTTTTCGGCCTCACGCTGTTGTCGGTCACGCGACCGGCGGACCTCCAGGCTTGCGCGCAAGGACCAGCATGGCCGAAGTCCTTGCGCCAAGCGTGCGACGAAGCAACTCAAAGCCTGTGATCGCCATCAACGGGAGGCGTGACTTCATCGGATTGAACCATTCCGCAAGCTTCGGCATCGGCAGGACCGTGGTGTAGCGCAAGCCATGGCGGAACGAGTGAAGCCAGAAGGAATGTCCGGTCTGGTAGAAAATGCCCGCTGGCTCCAGTCCGGCCTTCTCGACCGCCCGCCCGATGCTCTTGCTGTTAAAGAGGGTCCAATGCCGGGGAATATGAAGACCGCCCCACCAGCCATTGGAGAAGAGCCGGCGATCGATCGAGTCGGTGTTCGGAGTCTCGAGCGCCAGGACTCCGCCAGGAGATAGCCACTCCGTTAACTTGCGCATCACGGCGATCGGATCTTCCACATGTTCGATCACGTGAAACATCGTGATGAGATCGATCGTGCCCGGTTCGATCTCGGTGCAGTCCTCGACGCGTCCCGCCCAAACCCTGAACCCGTCACTCTGAAGCTTGGGCAGCGCCGGCGAGGGCAAGTCCATGCCATAGATGCGGTCCCGCGACATCCCCCGTTCCGCGAACTGGTAGAGATAGCGGCCATCGCCGCAGCCGACGTCCAGATAGCTGGTCGGTTTTTTCTCCATCCGCTTGGTGATCCCGGCAAGCTTGATGCGATCGAGCATCGCCTTGCCTTTGAGAATGACGGCCGGCAGCTTTTCCGACATATCGTAGGCATAGTAGGTTGGCGGATAGATCGTGGACAGCTCACCGTTTGCCGGTCGCGGATCGATCCAGACCGCTTCACACTCGGTGCACTGGAAAAAGGTCCAAAGATTGCGGCACGTCTCGATTTCATAATCGAATCCGTGCGCATATTCGCGCCGATGATCGGACCCGCAAACGGGACAATGACTGACGCGTACCGTCTCGATCAGTGGTGCGTTCGTATCGTAGTTCGGCGGAAGACCAATGCCTCGCTCAAGCATGGGATTGCTCGGGCATGACAATTGCGGCGTTGCTCCGCCGCCAATTGGCATACGAGATCAGGTAGCCGACATACGATTTTCGCCACACAAGCCGCGTGTCGCCGTTCCTTGCGATCTCCGAGGTGCGTATCAGACGATCAGCCTCGGGCAGGTTGTAGTACGGGATGCTCGGCCAAAGATGGTGAGCCATATGATAGTTCATGTTGTGAGGGGCGAAGAACAGCTTCTCGAACCAATTGCTCTCGTAGGTGATCAATCGCATCGAGCTGTCTGCGTCTTCATCGGCGATCATCATCGAATGCTCGCAGAATACGCGCACGAGATCGGCACGGTAGGCAAGGGCGTAGGTTGGCGCAAGCCAGAGGCACGGATAAGCCCAGGCTCCGATCGAATAGCTCAGGCCACCAATCAGAGCGAGTTGCCAGGCGGCCAGAAGAAGGATGTCTCGGAGCCGATAGCGCTCGGAGGGTTCGACGGGACTAGCGACGGAGTGGGGCGATCGCTTGAAAAACACATTCCTGACGGCCGTCACAAGCGGGCTGACGCCACTTAGAAATGCCATGAAGGGGATGACCACATCCTTGCCCTCGTGCACATATTTGAAACGATCGGGGTCGTCCGCGAGGCACGTCGAATGATGGTGCGTCATGTGGTTGCGACGATTGATCCGCGTGATCGCGCCGATCGAGGCGGTCATCGTCAGATCGTTCCAGAGATCATTGAGGGTAACCGATCGAAAGAGTCTGCGATGGAGTCCATCATGCATAATGATGTAGAGGCCATAGAAATTCACACCGACGACGAAGAAGGCGAGGACGGCTGTGGCAAAGTTCGGCCACTGCGCGACCATCGTCCAGGCCGCTACAATCAATGTCCAGTGGACCACCGTCGCCAAGACGGGAACCCACGGTCTTATCTCGTTGAGCCGTCTGAGGTCTGACGGCGTGATCAGATTAGCGCGAAACGGCGAATAGGCCTGGACCGACATTTCACGGTGCTCCCAGCGCAGGTCGTTCAAGCGGTCGAAGTACTACCCGCAATGGAAGGGAATATAAAGTAGTTCTACTAGCAAAAGGCCGACTCGATCGCCGGATTAGTCTGTCGTTTGCCGTGGATACACGTTCCAACCGCTTCGCGGTTGGAGCCGGTTCCGAGCGAGCCAATGCCTTGGAGCCGTGCGCGGGGCGACGTCGTTGGCGCGCGCTGGGAATGCGCGTAGACCAACAAGAAGACCAAAAAGGTCGCGAAGACGCCGAAGTTCGATTTCTGGCGCTTCCAGGACGGGAAGGCGGTGAATTCCACGAGGATTTCGACACCACCTGGGTCTACAGTGTGACCATCTCCTGACGGTTGCAATTCGGCGCGGCGCTGCCCATGCTGTGCCCAGGGAGAGCGCCATGGCCGAAGCCGCAGAACATCTCGACGTCATCATCGTCGGTGCCGGCCTGTCAGGCATCGGCGCGGGCTATCATCTTCAGACCAAGTGTCCCACCAAGAGCTACCTCATCCTGGAGGGGCGCGACTGCATCGGCGGCACCTGGGATCTGTTCCGCTATCCCGGCATCCGCTCCGACAGCGACATGTTCACGCTCGGCTATTCGTTCAAGCCGTGGACCGATCCGAAGGCGATCGCGGATGGGCCGCAGATCCTGAACTATGTGCGCGAGACCGCGGCCGAGAACGGCATCGAGAAGCACATCCGCTTCCGCCATCGCGTCAAACGGGCTTCGTGGTCGACGCCGGACGCACGCTGGACCATTGAGGCCGATCGCATCTCGGGCGAGGGCGCGACCGAGTTGGTGTGCTTCACCTGCAATTTCTTATTTCTGTGCTCGGGCTATTACAAATACGAGGCGGGCTACACGCCGGAGTTCAAGGGCGCCGCTGATTTCGCCGGCCGCATCGTCCATCCGCAGAAATGGACCGAGGACATCGACTACGCGGGCAAGCGCGTCGTGGTGATCGGCTCGGGCGCGACCGCGGTGACGCTGGTGCCGGAGCTCGCCAAGAAGGCGGCGCAGGTCACCATGCTGCAGCGCTCGCCGACCTACGTGGTGTCGCGCCCTGCGCAGGATCCCGTCGCCAACAAGATCCGCCGTAATCTGCCGACGCGGCTTGCCTATCATGTCATCCGCTGGCGCAACGTGATGTGGGGGATGTTCTTCTTCCAGCTCAGCCGGCGGCGGCCTGCGAAGGTCAAGGAACTCGTCCTCAAGGGCGTGCAGATGGCGCTTGGCCCGGACTACGACGTCGCCACCCATTTCACGCCGCGCTACAATCCCTGGGACCAGCGGCTGTGCCTCGTGCCTGACGGCGACCTGTTCAAGGCGATCCGCGAGCAGCGCGCCTCCGTCGTCACCAGCGAGATCGACACGTTCACGCGGGACGGGATTCGCCTGAAGGATGGCAGCGAGCTTGCCGCCGACATCATCGTGACGGCGACCGGGCTGGTGCTCCAGGTCGTCGGCGGTCTCGACGTCAGTGTCGACGGCCGTGCCGTGGATTTCGCCAATACGCTGACCTACAAGGGCATGATGTATGCCGACGTGCCCAACATGGCCTCGGCCTTCGGCTACACCAATGCGTCCTGGACGCTGAAATGCGATCTCACCTGCGAATATGTCTGCCGTCTCATCAATTACATGGACCGGCACAATTTCCGCCAGTGCATGCCGCATAACGACGATCCCGAAATCACCGCGCAGCCGTCGCTGGACTTCACCTCGGGATATGTGCAGCGCTCGGTCGCCAAGATGCCGAAGCAGGGCTCGAAGCAGCCGTGGCGGCTGTACCAGAACTACGCGCTCGACATCGTCTCCCTGCGCTTCGGCCGGATCGACGACGGCGTGATGCGATATTCCTGAACGCATCGCCGCCTGGAGTTATGCCTTGCGTGTGGCAAGTGCCAGTGCAAGGTCGATCGCGAGCGCCAGCCCCACCGCGCCGCCGCCGAGTGCGAACAGCACCGGATAATCGCCGCCGGTCTGCGCGTAGATCCAGGAGAAGCCGTAAGCGGCCGCGGCCTGGAACAGTGCAAAGCTGGTGGTGGCATGGCTCCAGGTCGCGCGCTGCTGCTCGGCAAAGTGCGGAACGAGTTCATGGATACGTCCGAGCACCAGTGGCACGATGCCCGGCGTGAAGCCGCCGACCACGAGGCTCGATACGATCAGGGAAAGAGGTGCGGTGCTGACGGTCGGCAGCAGCACGGCGGCCGCCTCGATCAGAAAGGCCGCGCGCAACGCCGGACCGAACCCGGCGCGGTCACCGAGATGGCCGGTGACGAGCGGGCCGACGATGGCGCCGAGACCGTACAGCACCCAATAGCGCGATCCCGCGGCAATGCCCTGGCCGAGGCCGCGCGCCACGAAATCGACGATGAAGACCATGTGCGGTACCAACGCCACCGCGTTGAGGCCGTACTGGATCAGCAGCGTGCCGGCGATGGCCGAGGTTTGACGGGGCTTGGTTTGAGAAAGCGGAGTGTCGCTCTTCGCTTCGGCGGGCCAGTTCCACCAGCTCGCGAGCGTGAGCAGGGCGGAGAGCACGCCGAGCCCATACCAGCTCTGCTGCAGGCCCTGTTGCAGCAGCAGCGGCACCAGCGTGCCCGATGCGGCGACGCCGAGGCCGACGCCGGCAAAGATCACGCCGCCGACGATGCCACGCCTTGCTGCTGAGGTGTGCGGCAGAATGACGGAGGCCGCCAGCACCATGATGATTCCGCCGGTGAGGCCGGAGAGGAAGCGCCAGGCGAAGAACCACGTGAACGACACCGGCGATGAGCTGGCGAAAAAGGAGAGGGTGGCAAGCAGCATCATCGCCCGCAACGCGCGAACCGCGCCGATGCGGCTGGCGACACTCCGTGCCGCGAGCGCGCCCGCGAGATAACCGGCGAGGTTCGCAGCGCCGAGATAGACGACATCCGATGCGCTGAACCATTTTGCCGCGATCAGGGCCGGGATCAGCGGCGTGTAGGAAAAGCGGGCGAGGCCGAGTCCGACCAGCGAAGCGGACAATCCCGCCGCCGCATATCGCCAGGTCCGCTGCGAAGAGTGCTGCTTTGACGAGGTCTCTCGTGAGGCCGATACTGGCCTCGGATGTGGCCGAGCCCCGGCGTGTGGTTTCAGATCTGCGTTGGTCATGTCACCCTCGTGCGCGCGCGATCGCGCGCGGATCATCCTGTCTGGGCGGCGCGGCGCCGCCGGAACTCCGGCACGGGCAGGCCGCCCCAGCCCCAATTGTCGGTGTCGACTTCCTCGATCACGACGAAGGTGGAATCGAGCGGCTTGCCGAGCACGTCGAGCAGCAGCTGGCTCGACCCCTTGATCAGTGCGGCTTTCTCCTCCGCGGTGAGCGACGCCGCCCCTGGCGTCGTTCCTTCGCGGGTCACTTGAATGGTGACGATGGGCATTGTGGATCTCCTCCCACGCTCAGTGGCCGGCGCTCTGGCCGCCGTCGACATGCAGGATCTCGCCGGTGACGAAGGAGGCGCCCTCGAGATAAAGGACGGCACCGACGATGTCGGACATCTCGCCCATGTGGCCCACGGGGTGCAGTGCGTTGAGCTGGGCATGCGTCGCGGTCGGATGCATCGGCGACTTGATGATCCCTGGCGAGACCGCGTTCACACGAATGCCGCGCCTGGCGTATTCGATCGCGAGCGACTTGGTCGCGGCGTTGAGGCCGCCCTTGCTCAGCGAGGCCAGCACCGAGGGGACGTTCGAATTGGCCTGATCGGTCAGCGTGGTCGTGATCTGGACGACGTGACCCGAACCCTGCTTCTCCATCTCGGCGATCGCGAGCTGCGTGATGTGGAAGAAGCCCGCGACGTTGGTGCCCATCACCGCCGCGTAATCCTCGGCCGTGTACTGCGTGAACGGCTTTGCGACGAAGATGCCGGCATTGTTGACCAGCGTGTCAACGCGCCCGAAGCGGGCGACGGCCTGCGAAACCACACGCTCGGCGGTGCTCCGGTCGGCGATGTCGCCGGCCACGGCGAGGACGTCGTCGTCGCCTGACGGCTTGATGGAGCGTGCGGTTGCGACGACGCGGTAGTTGCGGTCCCGAAAACCCTGGACCAGGGCGGCGCCGATGCCCTGCGAAGCACCGGTGATGATGGCGACTTTCTGCTCGATACCCATAACGGGCTCCTGTTGTTGGCCTTGAGAACCTGCGCCAGCACTCGGCCGGCTTGGGTGGTGAGGTACGCCGGGGCAGCCCGGCTGCGAATACACGCCGTCCGGCAGACACTCTTTCGCGGCGCGAACGAATGCCGGGTCGGCGCCTGCCGACGGTTGTCGCCGCGGAGGGGAACGCCTAGCCTGCGGCCGGAATCTGAGGGGCGGCGGGGAAGGCATGGATCGTCTGGATGCGATGAAAGTGTTCGTCCTTGCGGTGGACGAAGGCAGCCTGGCTGCCGCCGGCCGCAAGCTC